>JAIDUY010000417.1 GCA_029059965.1 Muribaculaceae bacterium | reverse complement strand
CAGACGCTTTGCAATGCCGCGGTGCTGACGGGTGCCGAGCGGCGAGAGCTCGCCGCCGCGGCCGCGGGCCTCTGTCCAGATGGTGTCGAGCTGTGCGCGCAGATGTCGGCCTGCGGGAGTTAGGGCGCCGGCAGCGTCGGCATCAGCGAGGCGGTCGATGATGCGGGTGTAGTCAGCGTCGCTTATAAGGTAGCGTGAGCCGTGGCGTCCGTAGTGGCTGACGTAGAATGGTGCGTAGCCCTCTGGGGCGGCGGAGCCGTAGTCGGGGCTGATTTCGTCGATGGGATATGCGTAGTAAACGCCGCCTGCGCGGCGCGGGTTAGCCTCGACCTCGGCGCGGGCGTCGAGGGCGTAAGCGTCGAAGCACGCCATGGCCAAAACCACGGCAGCAAGAAGCAGTCGCATTGTGTCAGGTTTTTGGGAGTTAGATTAACAGGTATCAGGAGCAAGGGTAATATATATCACCGCCCTTTGCGGAAGAGTGGCATTACCCAGCGGATGACCTTGAAGGCCATGAAAGCGTACTCGGCGAAGGAGAACACGCCGGCTACCCTCGAAACCATGCCCGAGGAGCCCAGCAGAGGCGTGCGGCGCTTGAGGTTCTCGACTCCGGCGCCCATACGGTACTTTTCGATTTCCATGCGCGTCTGCACCACCACGCGCCGCATCTGAATCTCGCGCAGGGTCAGTCCGCGCCAGTCGGAGGTATCAGTCTTTGGATAGGGAGGCAGATTTATCATTGGATTGTGCTTTAGGAGTGGCAGGTGGGTCGAGAAGGAGCGAGCTCAGGAAGCGCGCGATAGGGTCGACGATGAGTTGGGTCTTGAACAGCAGCAGCACGCCGATGAGGACGAGGTAGAATGCGGCCACGATGAGGAAGGCCCATACGGGGTCGAGTACCGGAGCAAGGGCGAGGCTGACGCCGATGGATATGAACACGAGGGCCACGAGGGCGAGGATGAGCAAGATGGCGCACACGGCTACTGCCGACAGCAGGCGTGTAAGCTTCTCGGCGATGTTGAGTCGCGTGTCCTCGACGAGTAGCTTGACGTAGCGCCCTATGGCGGATGTCAGCCCTGTGTTGGCGTTGGATTCGGACATTGGCGTTGTGGGGTGGAAGGGGTAATTGAGAATTCAGTATTAAGAATCAGAGTTAAGGCGTCAGGCTTTAGGTGTTAGGTGTTAGGCGTTAGAAGATTTATTGAGAATTTAGAATACAAAATCTATAAAGCATAATTAAAAATGCATAATGCAAAATTGGACTGTTGTCCTGTTATCTCGTACTTTGGATTTCAGACTTTTCAAAAGCCTCAGGTCTAAAACCTAAAGCCTAAAACCTAAAATCTAATACCTCAGCCTCAAACTTGTGCCGAATGGCCGCGGGCCGCGGCGGAGCAGTGGGCGGACTGTTCTGTCCGTCTGCATCCGCGCAGCCTCCGGCCATCAGTCGCGGCGGGAGCCGTGTGCCGGGCGTTTCCGGCTCAGCTCTCCTTGCCTTCGACCTGCTTTGCAATCATTTCGACGAGGTCGTCGATTTCGTCGGCGGCGATGATGCCGCGCTTCTGCAGGTTGATTTTGATGCGTTCGCGGAGCTCCTCGCCGGTTACGGGAGTGAGCAGGGCGGTGGCGATGGCGCCGACTGCGGCACCGGCCAGGAATGTAAGCAGACCCTTCATGGTGCGGTATTATTTCACCTCCTTGATTTCTTCGACAATCTGGTCGGCGAGGGTTTCGAGCTCGCGGTCCTTGATGCCGGGCACGTGGGAGCGCACGAAGTTTTTGATAGCCTCGCGGGTGTCGCTGCCTTTCTGGGGAGCAAGAAGAAGAGCGGCTGCCGCGCCTACGAGTGCGCCGCCGAGAGCTGCTATTACAATGGGAAGTCCTTTCATTGTGATGGGTGTTAGGGTGGGATTAAACTGTTAGTTGTCTGTCTTTATATGAAACAAGGCAAGGTTGGCAAAAGTTCACCGTCGTGTGGCATTGCGGGTGCCTGCGCCTATTTCTGTGGCAAATATAGCAAACTGAACTGACATTACCTATTTTTCAGTCACTAAAATTAGGTTTTAGGTGTTGGGCGTTAGGTGTTGGGTTTTAGGTTTTAGGTGTTAGGGGAAGATGTTATTGAGAATTAAGAATGCATAATTCATAATTGGACTTTGGACTTAATGTCTAAGAACTTAAGCCCCAGCCTAATGCCTAAGACATAAGGGCTTAAGGCCTGGAACCTAAACCCTAACCTCTAAAGTCTTATCTCTAAAGCCAAAAGCCTATGCTTTAAGGCCTAAAGTCTAAATCCTCATACCTAAAACCTAAAAAAGGCCGACATCGTGGGGTGTCGGCCTTTGTGGGGTATACTTGTATTTTACTGTTCGAACAGGTGTTTGAACTTGCTGAAGATACGGTTGCGGTCGGCCTCGCCGGGCTGTATGCCGGGGGTGCCGCGCAGGCTTTCGAAGATTCGCTTCTGCTCGTCGGTGAGCTTCTCGGGCATGTAGACCATGATGTTGATGAGCTCGTCGCCGCGGCCTCCGTTCTCGTTGTCGGGCAGACCTTTGCCTCGTAGTCTGAGCACCTTGCCGGGCTGTGTGCCCGCGGGTATGTTGAGGCGGGCTCGTCCGCCGATGGTGGGCACTTCTACCGAGCCGCCGAGGACGGCGGTGGGGATGTCGAGCATAAGGTTGTATATCACGTCGGCACCGTCGCGGATGAGCTCGGGATGCTTGATTTCCTCGACCACCACAAGCAGGTCGCCGGGCACGCCGCCGCCCTTGGGGTAGTTACCCTTGCCACGCAGCGAGAAGGTCTGACCTTCCTGAGCGCCGGCGGGGATGGTGAACGACACTTCGACGTCGCGACGGTTGACGCCCTCGCCGTGGCAGTATTTGCACTGCTCGGTGATGACCTTGCCCGTGCCGTTGCATGTAGGGCAGACGCTGGCTGCCTGCTGGAGGCCGAAGGGGGTGTACTGCTCGGTGATAATCTGACCGGAGCCGTGGCAGTGGTTACAGGTCGCAAAGGCTACGCCGTCCTTGGCGCCGGTGCCCTTGCAGTGCTCGCACTCGACGAATGTGGGCACACGCAGAGTCTTGGAGACGCCATTGGAAATCTCGTCGAGGGTCATCTTGACGCGGATGCGCAGATCCGAGCCGCGACGCTGCCGCTGACGGCGGCCGCCTGCCGCTCCGCCGAATCCGCCGAAACCTCCGAAGGACGAGAAGTCCGCGAATCCGCCAAAACCGGCGCGGCGCAGAATTTCCTCGAGGTCGATGCCATCGGCCGAGAAGCCGCCTCCGCCGAATCCCTGCTGGCCCATGGAGTGGCCGAACTTATCGTACTTCTGACGCTTGTCGGTGTCGCTGAGCACGTCGTAAGCCTCGGTTGCTTCCTTGAATTTCTCCTCGGCTTCCTTGTCGCCGGGATTACGGTCGGGGTGATACTGGAGGGCTTTCTTGCGGTAGGCTTTCTTTATCTCTTCGGCAGTGGCCGTACGGCTCACGCCGAGGACTTCGTAGTAGTCGCGTTTTTCCATAATCTGTCAGCCTGAAGGTTATTCGCCGACAGCCACTTTGGCGTGGCGGAGAACTTTGTCGTTAATCATGTATCCCTTCTGAGTGGTGTCGATTACGACGCCCTTGAGTTCCTCAGAGGGAGCGGGAATGGCTGCTATGGCCTCGTGAAGGTCGGCGTCGAAAGGCGCTCCCGTGCTCTCCATGGCCTTTACGCCGTTGGATTCGAGATACTTGATTAGTTTGTTGTATATCAGCTCCATGCCTTTGCGCATGGCTTCGCCGTCCTCGTGGGTGCTGGCTGCGAGTCCGCGCTCGAAGTCGTCGACGATAGGCAGCAGGCCCAACAGGGTGCGCTCGGCGGCGTTTTTGAGCAGGTCGGCTTTCTCGCGGAGCATACGTTTGCGGTAGTTATCGAAATCGGCCATCAGCATGAGGTAGTCCTGCTTGTCCTTCTCAACCTGACGCAGAGCCTCGTCGAGTTCGTTCTGCAGGCGGGCATTCTCGGCGATGTCGGCTTCGGCCTGAGTGCCGTCGCCCTCGTCTTCGTCGAGGATGTCCATCACTTCGGGTGCTTCTTCGGCTGTGGTCTTGGTATCCTGTTCTTCGACAGGCTCTTCGCTATGCTTGTGTTGCTTTTCTTTGCTCATGATGTGCTTGATGTTTTATGTTTGTCCTGCAAAAACCTTGCCAAATACGCGTCTGTCGTATCCGGCACTCATACACTATAATAACGATTGCGGGGGCAAAACGTTCGTGGGCAGTGCATCTCCGGCGTGTACGGCGCAATCCGGGAAGAGTGCGGCGGCCTTGCGGGCGCTGTCGACGTTGTCGAAAAATCCGAACACCGAGGCGCCGCTGCCGCTCATGGACGAATAGAATGCACCGGCCTCGGCCATGCGAGTGCGAACGGCGGCTATCTCGGGACGGAGAGCGAAGATGGATGTCTCGAAGTCGTTGCGCAGCAATTCGTTGTCCTTCCATGTATTTATGTCGCAACTCAGGGCGTCGGCGGGCGAGACGCCGCCGGCGAGCTCAGCGGGAGTGACGCCTGCGTAGGCCGCGGCTGTGCTCACCGACTCTGATTCGGGCTTGGCGATGAGTATGCCGCAGCCCGACAGGGCAGAGCAGTCGACGGGGCGCAGAACATCACCTATTCCCGCGGCTTCCATGGGCCGGTCGTAAATGAAGAAAGCGCAGTCGGCGCCGACGGTGGCCGCAATGCGTGCCATTGTGTCATCGTCGAGTCCGAGTCCGAAAATCAGATTGGCTCCCATGATGGCGAAAGCGGCGTCGGCAGAGCCTCCACCGAGACCCGCGCCGAAGGGAATGTGCTTCTCCAGAATGATGTCCAGCGGCGGCAGGCTGTGGCCGATATGCTTTTCGACGGCTTTTATTGCCTTGAGAACGAGATTCTTGTCGGGCGGGCAGTCGAGTGCGGTGCCTGTCTGGCGGAACGAGCCCTCGCCTTGGGCGGGTGTCATCTCGAGGATGTCGCACCAGTCGACGGGCAGCATCAGCGAGGCTATGTCGTGGTAGCCGTCGGGGCGGCGACGGAGTATTCGGAGCCCGAGATTGATTTTTGCGTTGGGAAAAAAGAGCATAAAATGGGTCTTATGTCACTATTGTCTGCGAAATTACAAAAAAAAAGGCATACATTTGCACTGCGAATGAAAAAGCTGCTGTTTGTCATAGTCCTCGGCATCGTCCTCTGTGCTGTCGCTCCATCTTGCGGCAGCAAGCGCCATGCGTCGCGTCCGTCGCGCCCCTCCGAGAGGGTCGAGAGTGTCAAGCTGCGCTCCTCGGACGATATTGTGGCTGAGGCAAAACGCTGGCTTGGAACGCCGTATCGCTACGGCGGCAAGGAACGCCGCCGCGGCACCGACTGCTCCGGAATGGTGATGACAATCTACCTCGACAAGGCCGGACTCAAGCTGCCCCGCAACTCGGCGCGGCAGCAGGAGTTCTGCCGTCGCATCGACCGCGACCGCCTCGCCCCCGGCGACCTCGTATTCTTCCGCTCGTCGCGCCGCGGCGGCAAGGTGAGCCATGTGGGAATCTATACCGGCAACGGCGAGTTCATCCACGCATCCAGCTCGCGCGGAGTGATGGTGAGCCGCCTCGACCAGGAGTATTTCGCCTCGCACTTCCACAGTGCCGGCCGCGTGCTGGAAGTCGCCGGAAAGCGCCGCGCCGACGCCCCTGCACCGACGACCGCCCCTGCGCCGACGTCCGTACCGGAACCGACTCCCGCATCCTCGCCGCTACCTGTCGCCATGCCGGCTGTTGCCCCTGTGGAGTTGCCTGAGTCAGTGGCTGTTGCTGTCGAGGTTGCCGAAGAACTGCCCGACAGCTACGAGAACATGATGATACGAGCCGAACTCGCGCTCGACAGCCTCATCAACGAGCTCACCGACAGCCTTTCGGCCATGGAGCCCGATACTATTTCAGTCGGAAATTGTAGCCCAGAGTGATTTCCAGATTCATGTTGCGGCTCGCCCCGAAGGTATCGGCCTTCGAGGAGGGGAAGATATTTCCCAGACCATAGTAGAAACGGGCCTCGACCACAGCCGAGTGTCGTGGAGCCATGTAGAACTCGAAGCCCAGGCCGGCGCAGATGCCGTAGTCGAATTTGCCTGTGATGTCAGCCCACAGGTGTTCGGTCTGCCTGTTGCGGGGATAGTCGGGCACGGTCTGCGGATTGCGGTAGTCGAAGTTGGCGCTGATGGTATTTCCGAGCAGCAGCGAGACCGACGGGCCGAGGTTGACGAACGTCTTGAAGCGTCGCGATCCGAAGTAGATGTGAGTCAGCACGGGGAGCGTCAGATATGTAGTCTGGCGGCTGTAGCTGAAAGGCAGGTCTTCGTACTTCTCCTTCCATCCGCACTGCACCCATCCTAACTCGGCGATGACGCCGAACAGCTTCTCCTCGGTATATCTGAATGTTACGGCTCCGGCCGTGCCCATGTTCCATGTCTGCTTGACCGAGGGCGAGAACGACATCGACGCCATCGAAAGGCCGGCGCGTCCGCCTATGGAGATATGCGGGCGATAGTGGGTCTCGGCGCTGCCCATCAGGAAGCAGCATGCCGCGAGGCAAAGCAGCAGAAGTCGGAGATTTTTCATAGCACTCGGGCCGACAGACGTCCGGCGGGAAGATACTTGACGATGTAAAGGGCTGTGTTGACAAAGCCGCCGCCCGGCACGCGCTCGAAGCGGAATGTGCTCTGCACGCCGCGGTATTCGAAGGGATACTCGGGACGGAAATTGCCGTTGTTGGCCCTGATGTTCTTGATGATGTAGCAACCCGCGTCGAAGCCGAGCAGACCCTGCGAGGGCACGCTCTCTATCATCGGGGTGCCGTACCAGCGCAGGAATTCGTTCTCGATGATACGGCTGGTGAAATTGTCGTAATCATCAAAGAAGCGGCTGTATATCGTGGCCTGCATGGCGTGTAGCAGCTCCTCGGCGTCGCTGCGGAATGCAATCCAGTCGGGGTAGCCGAACAGGGCTATACGCTGAGTCGGAGTCGCTTCGGCGCCGGGCTCGGGTTCGGGTTCGGGCTCGACGCGCGCCACAAGGATGTAGCGGAAGTTGCGCAGCGCGTAGGCGAAGCGGTTGAACTCGGCCAGCGTGCCCGATGAGGGAACGAATACATAGCTT
>JAIDUY010000416.1 GCA_029059965.1 Muribaculaceae bacterium | reverse complement strand
AAAAGTAGGTAACCGCCCCCTATCCGCCCGGACGACACCAAGTCGCCCGGGCTTTTTCTATTCCCGTTTTTCAACAATAGAACAAAGGGTTGGACAGGAGAACAGTAGGTTATATATTCGACAGGAGAACAGTAGTTTTATATTCGACAGGAGAACAGTAGGAACAGGAGTTTTATTGGAGATTTATGGAGTAGGGAAATTAAAGAGGCGCAATGTTGAGTTATAAAGGGTTGAATACGGTATAGAAACATAAAACCTACTGTATCTCCTGTCTAAAACTTATTCTCCTGTTCTCCTGTCTATAAAATTGTTCTCCTGTCGAAAAGGTTCTCCAGCTGAAAGGTGGATGGTGTTTGCGGGGGAGGGGATTTATTTTCGAGTTTCGCGACACCCACTGTTTGCGGGAAGCGTGCGGCAAGGTGCTATTGACGCAGAGTGTGCCCGTCGATGAGGGAGGAGAGGGGCAGAAGGAGGTAAACTGCGGCCGTGGCTGCGGATGAGGGGTCGGCGGTTGCGATAGCGTTAGATGTGGCCACTCGGTCGGGCTTGGGCAGCGGTGAATCGCCGAGATTAATGATTCTCGAGCCTTCGGCACAGCGGCGTGTAAAGGCTGTCAGGGCTGCGTCCGAAGCGGCGCCGTCATTGCAGGCCATAAGCAGCGTGTCGGCCTGCCCCCATGCAGCTTCGCATTCGTCGAGACCCCGCGTTGCATCGCCCGGCACGAACCGTGCGCCCGTACGCTGCGCGCACTCGTTTCCGCGGCGCGGGTCGGAGCCGGCTGTAACCAGAGCCACCTTGCATCCGGCGGCCACGAGAGCCGCCGCGACGGCACGGAGGATCGGACATTCGGGACGGTCGGTCATCGCCAGTACGCGGCGCAGAGGAAGTGGCAGAGATGCAACGCCCCTCCGCGATGAGGGACGTGAGGCTGCGGTGTGCAGGCCGCGCTCGCGGTCCTGCATTTTCTTTTCGAGGTAATTGTCGGCCATAGCGAGTGCAAAATTAGGCATTAGCCGCGCAATCGGCAAAATTTTCGGCCCCGGGTCTTGTATTTCAATATTTTTTAGTATTTTTGGGGCAAATTGTCATTATGACTAATTTCTAACATCAATCAATAAGAACTATGGACATGCACGACCCCAACCCGGAGGCAATAAAGGCTCAGGGTGAGGAACAGACTCTCAACGAAGCGACGGCATCCGCTACCGCCGCAGGAATCAGCAACACAGCGGCCGCCGACGGCGCCGACGCCGAATCGGAGGCGGAACTGACAATGTCGGAGGCCGAAGAAGAGGCCGATGATACACGCCAAAACAAGGAAACGACCTGCGAGTCGCTCCTCGACGACGTCCTTGCGCTGCTCGCCAAGGACCCCGCCGACTTCAGCACCGACGAAATCAACCGTCTGCGCCAGAAGTTCGCCATGCTCCATAGTGTTGCCGATGCCGAACAGGCTGTGGCCGATAACGCTGAGGCCGAGGCCCGTGCCGACGCCGACCTGCCCGACGGCAGCGCCGTGCCAGAGCTCACCGCCGACGAGGCTCCCGCCGATAGTGCCGGAGCCGAGCTGCGCCGCCAGTTCGACGCCGCCATCGCAGAGCTCAAGGCCCGCAAGGCCGCGTGGACTGCCGAGCAGCAAGCCCTCCGCGCAGCAAACCTCGAGCGTAAGAACGCCATCATCGCCGAAATCATATCCCTTGCCGACGAC
>JAIDUY010000415.1 GCA_029059965.1 Muribaculaceae bacterium | reverse complement strand
GTTTCTAAAAACGCTCAACACGGCCAAGCGGCAGCGCAATCGCGAAAGCCTAAAAAGCTGTTTGACAAAACAAAAAGCACTCATTGCAAAAAAATAATCACAAATTTAGTCAAAAATGTTTGCGGGTATAGAAAAAAGTGCATACCTTTGCATCGTTTTTGAAGCAACAATGTTTTATTACTAAATCACAAAAAAATGAAAAAGTTAGTGCTTATGCTCGCCGTTGCTTTCAGCATGACGATGTTCTCCTGCGCTAACAACGCTGAAAAGGCTGAAGCAGAAGCAGCCGACGCAACTGAAGCAACTGAAGCAGTTGTAGAAGAAGTTATCGAGCCCGTAGCTGAAGCATGCGACAGCTGCCAGAATGCCGCCGAAGAAGTAGTAGAAGCTGCCGGCGAAGTTGTTGAGGCTCCCGCTGCTGAATAATTCAGCCCTCACCACCGACACAGACAAGCTATACGCTTGAACTCATAGAGGATGCCTGCCATAAGCAGACATCCTTTTTTGTGCCCTTTCCGTAACGGCTACAGGATGTGGCGGTAGAGGTCGGAGATGGCTTTGCGTGTGCCGAAGATGGTGATGACATCGCCTGCAAGGCATTTCTCGTCGGCATCGTCGATATTGACGGGACGCAAGGTTCGGTGCGTGATACCCAGCACATTGTCGTGCTCCGACGGACGGCTGGCCCCGACGAGTGTCAGATCGTAGTCTTTCGGCAGATTGAAACTTCCGTAGGTCATGCCGATGAAATACTCCGGGGCGGCCACGCGCACCACTAACCTCTCGTCGTCGACCTTCATCGTCGTCATCCCGGGTCCGAGCTGCATCTCGTGCGTAAGGTCGGCGGCGGCGCGCTGCTCGGGGGTGAGCACGCGGTCGATGTGGAAGCCTTCGAGGATGGCCTCGTGGATGGAGTCGGTGGCGCGGGCGTAGATGTGCTTGACGCCGGCCTTTTTCAACAGCGCCACAGTGCGGATGGATGCGCCGAAATTCTCGCCGATGGCCACCACGACGACGTCGACATTGCGCAGCGGAAGCACGTCGAGCGCCGACTCCTCGGTCGAATCAATCAGATAGACCGTCGAAATGTAGTCCTTGATGTCGTCGATGTTTGACTGGCATATGTCCGCACCGATGACCTCGTGCCCCATATCGGTGAGGTCGCGGGCAAGATTGTCGCCGAAAATTCCGAGTCCGATAATAAGATATTTCATACTGTATCAACTGATTATTATTTCATCGACAGGATATAGTTCCGAAGTGTCGCGCGAAGTCTTCGCCAGGCCCAGCAGCACGGACAGCAGTCCGACGCGGCCAAGGAACATGGTTGCCGAAAGGAGAATCTTGGATGCGTCGGACAACTCGGCCGTAATTCCGAGCGAAAGCCCGTTGGTAGTCACAGCCGACAGCGTCTCGAAAATCAGAGCCTTGAGCGGCAGCTGCGGCTCCAGCCACAGCATGGCACCGGAGACCAGGGTAATAGTGATGAACGACAGCACGATGGTGCCGTTGGCACGACGTATGGAGTCGGTCGAGATGCGCCGGTCGAATGCCGAGACGCCCTTGTGGTTGCGGATGAGACCGCGCAGGTTGAGCATGGCCGCGGCAAAGGCGTTGACCTTTATGCCGCCGGCCATCGACTGCGAGGAGCCTCCCACCCACATCAGGAACATCAGTATCAGCAAGGTAAGGCTCAGGAAGGAGGCCGGATTGATGGGCGCGAAGCCCGCCGAGCGCACCGTGGCCGAGTAGAACAGCGACTGCACAATCTGCT
>JAIDUY010000414.1 GCA_029059965.1 Muribaculaceae bacterium | reverse complement strand
CTACCCGATAGCCTATTCGTCCGACAATCCCGGACGAGTTCTCGCGTTCAGCCCTTCCGCCGATTTCCCCGAACCCGAGTTCACCGAAGTCGTCGCAAACCAGAACCTCCATGCTTCCGAGGTTCCCGACATGCTCATTGTGACTACAGGCTCGCTGCGCTCCGAGGCCGAGAATCTGGCGCAGATACATCGTGCGGAACAGGGTCTTGATGTCCTTGTTGTAGTCCAGGACCAGATTTTCAACGAATTTTCAAACGGCACACGTATGCCTCAGGGCATACATCGTTTCGTCAAGATGCTGTACGACCGCGACAGCGACCATTCGAAATTCCGCTATCTTCTGCTCTATGGCGGCTCGCTGGCGGACAACAGGTTCGTGACGCACACCAAAAGCGATATGCTCGTCAGCTTTCAGGCCGAACTGCTGGCTGATGCCGTATCCAACACCACGAATTACTGCGGCGATACATACTTCGCCATGCTGGACGATAATTACGATCATTCCGTCGTAAGCTGCCAGCCCACTCAGATTTCCATAGGCCGCCTGCCTGTACGTACACCTCAGGACGGCCTCAGCATCAACGCCAAGATAAACCGTTATCTGACCGAGCCGACGGCGCCTTCGACCTCGCGCCGCGCCCTCTTCCTCAGCGACAAGGGCGACAACGACCAGCATTTCGATCATAGCAGGCAGGCTCTTGAACTGATTCGGAGCTCAAAGCCCGAAATGATATTCACAAGCGTAGATAATCTCATTTATCCTCTGACCAAAAATATCGCGGTCGAAGGCCGCCGCAAAGTTCACGAATCTCTCATGCGCGGACAGGCATATTTCTGGTACACGGGCCACGGCGGCCCTGAGATGCTGACTTTCAATTCACGTTTGTGGACTAAAAATGACGTCGAAAGAACAGCCAATCCCACCTACCCGCACGCACTGCTCGCCACATGCTCCGCATTTGCCTTCGACGAAAAACCCGATGGCATCGCAGAGAAGATGATCATGAAATCCGACGGAGGCATGATTGGAGCCATCGCAGCCGGACGCGCCGTATTTCTCGACTACAACCGTCAGCTCAATCACGAGATGGCATACCAGCTCGGCCTCGCAAAGG
>JAIDUY010000413.1 GCA_029059965.1 Muribaculaceae bacterium | reverse complement strand
CTCCTTCATCACAAGACAAAAATCACTCAGAGATATGCGACCCCAGCATTAACAAATATTGGGGAACCGGCTCTAAGAAAGTCCCTCCGGACTCAAGAATGACACCCGGTTGCAAAAAAAGATTGCTAACTTTGTACCCGAATTCAAAAAGACCGACAATGACACAACGTATATCGACAACATTACTTCTTATTCTCACCGTTGCCTGCGCCGCATTCGCCGGCAGCGCCATCACCGGCTCGGTGTACAGTTCCGGCACCTCCGAGCCCATCGAGTTTGCCGGCGTATCGCTTGTCAATCCGGCCACGGGCGTGCCCATGCAGATTGGCGCTATCACGGGCATCGACGGGCAGTTCATCATCGCCGACGCTCCCGATGGCACATACATAGTGCGGGTTAGCAGCCTCGGCAGTGTCACGGCCGAGCGCCAAATCACCGTCAGCGGCAGCGACATCGACCTGGGACGCATAGAGCTTGCCGACGACAACGAACTGCTTCAGGAAGTGGTCGTAACGGGACAGCGCAACCAGATGTCGGTCAACACCGAGCACCGCGTATTCAACGTCAGCTCGTCCATAGCCTCCACAGGCGCATCGGCCGAGGAACTGCTGGCCGCCGTACCGTCGGTACACGTCAACAGCGACGGCGACATATCGCTGCGCGGCAACAGCGACGTCCTCGTGTGGATCGACGGCAAGGAGATGGGCATGAATGCCGACAACCGCGCCCAGTTCCTGCGCCAGATTCCCGCGGAGACTATCGAGAGCATCGAGGTGATGACAAATCCCTCGTCGCGCCACAGCACCGAGGGCACTGCCGGCATCATCAACATCCGCCTGCGCAAGGATCACCGCCACGGCTACTTCGGCAGCGCCGAGGCCAACGCCGACACCCGCGGAAACACCAACGTCAACTTCAACATCAACTGGAACGAGGGCAAGTTCGAGACCTTCGCAGGCCTCGGCCTCAAGTCGCATCACAACCCCGGCGGCACGACCTCGCTGCGCGACTACGCCGACGGCTCATTCCTCAGCACCGACGCCACCAACCGCAAGCACGAGAACAGCATATTCCTGCGCCTGGGCACAAACTACGAGCCCAACGAGAACAACAAGTTCTACATCAGCGCCATCGGCACGCTGGGACACAAACGCGGCCACACCTGCACCATACACCGCAGCAACCTGCCCGGCCAGTGGACCTCGGACATCAACCACATGCGCGAGAGCGGCGACACACGCGGCGCCAACATCATGCTGGGCTACAGGCACACCTTCGGCTCCGACCACTTCATCGACATGAACGTGAGCTACAACGTATGGCAGGGTCCCAACGACGCCGAGTCGAGCGAGACCGAGACCTACGCCGACGGCACCGAGGAGTCCGTGCTGCGCAGCCAGCACCAGGACGTGCGCATCAGCAACTGGGAGGCCGCCGTCGACTACTCCAACATGATTCTGCCGTGGCTCCGCCTCGAAACCGGCTACAAGGGCAACTATAACCGCGAGAACAGCCCTGCGTCCTACTTCGCCGCCACCGACGGCGGCACCCTCGCTCCCCTGCCCGACCTCTACAACCGCTTCAAATACGACACCGACATATCGGCGCTCTACGTCAACTTCGCCGGCAGCGTCGACAAGTTCACCTTCTCGGCCGGCCTGCGCGGCGAGGCATGGCAGATACGCACACGCTCGCTGGGCTACGGACAGAGCGACGCCGACGTGCCCCAATTCCGCAAGAACAGCTTCGCCCTGTTCCCCTCGGCCTCCGTGGGCTGGGCATTCCTCGAAAACAACGAGATGAAACTCAACTACTCGCGCCGCATCCGCCGTCCCTTCGGCCCGCAGCTCAACACATTCGAGAACATCGCCGACCCCGCCGAAGTGCACCTCGGCAATCCCGAGATTCTGCCCGAGTACAGCAACGCCGTCGAGCTGACATATATCCGCAACTGGGCGCGCCACATGCTCTCCGTGGCCGGATATGTGCGGGCCAACAACGACATGATAAGCCACATAAGCTTCCTCGCCCCCATGGCCGCCGACCCCTCGGTCAACACGATGTACTACGGCCACGCCAACGTGGGCAATATGGTCAACACCGGCGTAGAACTCATCGCCCGCAACACCCTCTTCCGCCGCCTGACCCTTACCACAACCGTGAACCTCTACAACAGCCACCTCAAGGGCTGTAGCACC
>JAIDUY010000412.1 GCA_029059965.1 Muribaculaceae bacterium | reverse complement strand
GGCCTCCTTGCCGGAGGCCACGTTGATGCGCAATGCTCTTGGGATGTGTGGTGCTGTCGCCTTAGTCGCGGAGCGGCGCGGGCGGCGGAAATGATGCCGCAACGAATTGTAGGGATGCACCCCGGTGCATCCGCCGTGCGACATTGTGCATCCGCGTGCGACATTGTGCATCCGCCGTGCGACATGGGTGCGTCCATCGTGTGCATTATTGACGGAATTATTGACGGAAGCGGATGCACCGGGGTGCATCCCTACAATCGTTGGCGCGAAGCTGCGGGGCGCGGCCGAGGCCGCGCACTGCGCAATAAGTTTGAAGTATGAAAGGGTCTATATCGCCGACGACGGCACCGGGGCCACTGCGCGAACCCTGTAGGTATTTGGCTTGCTGTAGGTGTAGACGTAACTGTAATAACTATTGACGCCCCACGCGTAGGAAGAATCATCTTCCGTTTTCGTCCAATACCAGTAATAATTGCCACGCGAATCTTGGTCCAATGGACTTGGATGATGACCGCCATAGGCACGGACGGCATCACGGACAGCATCGCGCTGACTTACCCATGCCTCGCCTTGCTCTTTTGTGGGCAGGCGGTTGCCATAGCGGCTCATGGCATTGTTCCAGTTCATTTTCTGACCTCCGGCAAGGTCTTCGAGGGCGAGAATGAATCGCTGGCCGTCCTTGATTATCACCACGCCAAGCTTCTCATCGCCGGGTTGCATAAGACTCTGCCAGTTGTTCTGGTTGAAATAGTAGGTCTGGCCATTAGCTCCGCGAACAGCAAGGTCGAGATTATGGGGCGTTGCATATTGCCTCATTCTTTCGCGGGGGGCGGCTGCCAGCTCTTGACGTTCGCGCTCTTGGCGATAATCTATGTACGATGAGATTCCTAAGCCCGAGAGCAGAATGATGACTACTGCGGCGATGGCGGCGCCGATAATCAGGCCTTTGCGGTTCGGGCGCGTGGAGGGGGCGGAGGGTGTCGGCTCCGGCGTCGGTGTGGCCTTGGGCAAGGGCTTGGTGCTGTCGGCGGGTTTGGGGAGGGGGATGGTGCCGACGCTTGCGCTGCCGCCGAGGGCGGCGAGGAGGGCGCCGGCATCGGGATAGCGTTCGGCGGCGCGGTCGGCCATGGCGCGGGTCATGGCTGTGCGGAGCCGTTCGCTCAGGGGCAGGGCGGCGATGGTGGCTGCGGGTTCGCCGAAGGGAAATTCGCCTGCCGTGGCGGGGTTGTGGCCCGTGGCGGCTGTGTAGAGCGTGGCGCCGAGGGCGTAGACGTCGGCGGCGGGACTGAAGGTGCGGATGCCCTTGTACTGCTCCAGCGGGGCGAAGCCGTCGGAGCAGGCCATGGTGTTGACGGTCGAGGTGGCGGAGCCGTCGGCGTTATAGTGCTTGCTGAGGCCGAAGTCGATGAGGACGGGGCGGACGGTGCCGTCGGGCTTGGCGGCGAGCATGATGTTTCCGGGCTTGATGTCGAGGTGGGTGACGCGCTTGCCGTGGAGGTAGGCCGCGGCGTCGACAACGGGATAGACCAGCGCACGGATTTCGTCCTCGCCGAGGGCACCCTTGGCACGGATATAGTCGGACAGACTCTGCCCCTTGAGGTACTCCATGACGTAGTATGCGGTGCCGTTGGCCTCGAATATTTCGTTGACCTTGACGATGCTGGAGTGGTTGGAGCCGTATTCCTTGAGGCGTCCGGCCTCGGCGACGAAGTCCTTGAGGCTGCAGGCAACGAGAGCCTGCGAGGCATCGGTGCCGGGGCAGACGACGGATGTGGCGTCGCCGCCGCGGTTGCAATGGTCGCTCATAAAGTGCTCCTTGATGGCGACAAGGCCCTCCATGCGCAGACCGTCGACCACAACATCGCAGGAGGCGAGATATGTGATGCCGAAACCGCCGGCTCCGAGCATGCGCTCGATGCGGTATGTGCGTTTGCCTTGTAGTACTGTGCCCGGCCTAAGGGCTTTGTCGTTGTTTTCCATTGCAAAAAATGAACGTATCGTCCGAACAGTAGGGGCGTGATATATCGCGCCCGCGATGTAAAAGGTTACATCCGCAAAGATAGGCAAAAAAGCGCGAACCGCGAAGCATTGATGACGAATCGGCCACAAAAAAGTAATTTGATTTTTCGGGAACGTAAGTCGGCGTCCTTGCCGGACGCCACGTTGAGGGGAGGGGTGAGGTCACGGCACACCTCCGCTGCGCTGCGGTGTACCGTGTTACGATAAATCGGCCTCCTTGCCGGAGGCCACGTTGGCCGGCAATTTTGTCGCAATGTTGCGACGGGGCACGCTGAGGCGAAGGCTATCGGCGTCCTTGTTGGCATTCCACACAACATCGCCTCTTCGAGGCTCCGGCCTTGGTGGCTGCCATACCCCATGCTCCGCTGCGCTGCGCATGGGGTTAAACACAACATCGCGGCTCCGCCGCTCCTCCTGCCGGAGGCCACGTTGCCGGCAATTTTGTCGCGATGTTGCGACGGGGCACGTTGAGGCGAGGGCGGACGGCGAGGCGGTAAATCGCGTCCGTACAATACGGCGATGTTGACGGGGCGGTTGTTTGTGGGGAAATGGGGTGCAAAATTGATTTGGTATTGTGCAGAGTTGTTTTTTTGATTAACTTTGCGCTTTAGTTATCACGACCAATGACAACCGCAATTGAGTGGATAGCATCGGGCGTGGAACTCCCACGCCTTGATTATCAACAACTTGAGCACTGGTTAGCCCAAGTTGCCGCCTCGCACAACCGGATTCTCCGCACCCTTACCTACGTTTTCTGCAACGACGAGGAGATTCTGACGGTCAACAGGCGCTTTCTGAATCACGACTACTACACGGACATCATTACCTTCGACACCTGCACGGGGCGCCTGCTCCGCGGCGATGTCTACATCAGTCTTGACACCGTGGCATCGAATGCCGAGGGTCTTGGACAGGACGGACGCCGCGAGCTGCTGCGCGTGATTGTGCACGGGGTGCTCCATCTGTGCGGCATCAACGACAAGGGACCGGGCGAACGCGAGATTATGGAGGCCGCCGAGGACGCGGCTCTGGCCTTGCTTCCCGAAGGTATTTTCAACGATTCTGAACAGTGAATTTCGATTTCGACATAATAGTCGTCGGCGCCGGCCATGCCGGCTGCGAGGCCGCCCATGCCGCGGCCCGCATAGGCGCACGCACGCTGCTTGTGACCATGGACATGGGCAAGATAGCGCAGATGAGCTGCAACCCCGCCATCGGCGGCATCGCCAAGGGTCAGATCGTGCGCGAAATCGACGCCCTCGGCGGCATGACGGGCATCATCGCCGACCGCGCCTCCATCCAGTTCCGCATGCTCAACCGCAGCAAGGGGCCGGCCATGTGGAGCCCCCGCGCACAGGAGGACCGCAACAAGTTCTCGGCACTGTGGCGCGAGACGCTGGAGAATACTCCGGGGCTGTCGATGTGGCAGGGTTCGGTGGACCGTCTGCTCTTCGACGGCGACGACCGCCTTGCGGGCGTGGCCACGACCGAAGGCGCCGAGTTCCACGCTCCGCGCGTGGTGCTGACGGCGGGCACATTCCTGAACGGACTGATGCATATCGGACGCCACAGCTTCGCCGGCGGACGCATATCCGAACCGGCGGCGCACGGCATCACCGAGCAGCTCGCCGCCCGCGGCTTCCGCACCGACCGCATGAAGACGGGCACGCCCGTGCGCCTGGACGGACGCACCATTCGCTTCGACCTTGCCACCGAGCAATGGGGCGACAGCGACTTCCACCATTTCAGCTTCCTGCCGGGAGTGGAGTCCACGCTGCAGCAGCGTCCCTGCCACATCGTCTACACCAACGCCGAGACCTGCCGCATACTGCGCGAAGGCCTGCCCGACTCGCCCCTCTACAACGGACAGATCCGGAGCATAGGCCCGCGCTACTGCCCGTCCATCGAAACCAAGATAGTGACCTTCGCCGACAAGACGGAGCATCAGCTTTTCCTCGAGCCCGAGGGCGAGACAACGCAGGAATACTATGTGAACGGCTTCTCGTCGTCGATGCCGCTCGACATCCAGGTGCGCGCCCTCGCCACCGTCCCCGCACTCGCCGAGGCCCAGCTCTACCGCGCCGGCTATGCCATCGAATACGACTTCTTCGACCCCACACAACTACATCCCACACTTGAAACCAAGCTCGTGCCGGGACTCTATTTCGCCGGTCAGGTGAACGGCACCACGGGCTACGAGGAGGCCGCCGGACAGGGGCTCGTGGCCGGAGCCAACGCAGCCCTCGCCGCGCTCGGACGCGAGCCGCTGCTGTTAGGACGCGACCAGGCATACATAGGCGTGCTTATCGACGACCTCATCAACAAGGGCGTCGACGAGCCATACCGTATGTTCACCTCGCGCGCCGAATACCGCATACTGCTGCGTCAGGACGACGCCGACATGCGCCTTACGCCCATAGGCCACCGCATAGGTCTGGCCGACGACCGGCGCATGGAACTTGCCGAAAGCAAGCGCGCCCTGCGCGACGAAATCATTGCCATGGCCCGTAGCCTGACCGTTCATCCCGCACAGGCCGAGGAACTGCTGACGGCAGCGGGAACGGCGCCGCTGCGGCAGGGCACCAAGCTCTTCGACCTCGTGCAGCGCCCCCAGCTGAACCTGCTCATGCTGGCCGACATCGTGGCGCCGCTGCGCCGCCTCATCGACAGCCTGCCCGACGACCGCCGTCAAGAGATAGTCGAGGCCGCCGAAGTGCTCATCAAGTACGAAGGCTACATAGCCCGCGAACGCGCTATCGCCGACAAGCTGCAGCGCCTTGAAGAAATACGCCTGCGCCCCGACACCGACTACAACGCCATGCAGTCGCTCTCGACCGAAGCGCGCCAGAAACTGACGGCTCAGCGCCCGGCCACCGTCGGCGCCGCAAGCCGCATCCCCGGCGTGTCGCCCAACGACATAAACATACTCCTTCTCACGATGAACCGCTGAATGTTCCACGTGAAACAATCAACATAGAATTCAAAAGTAAATCAACAACTTATAATACTCCCCAAGATGGAATACATCAAAAAACACATCCGCGACGTACAGGACTTCCCCTCGCCCGGCATCCTGTTCAAAGACCTGACGACAGCGTTCAAGGATCCGCGCGCACTTCACGTAATCGGCTGGGACCTGTCGCAGCTCTACCGCGACAAGGGCGTGACCAAGGTGGTGGGCATCGAGAGCCGCGGCTTCATCGGCGGCTCCATCCTTGCCTTTGAGCTCGGCGCAGGCTTCGTGCCCGTGCGCAAACCCGGCAAGCTGCCCGCCGACACCATCAAGATGAGCTATGCCAAGGAATACGGCACCGACACCATCGAGATGCACCGCGACGCAATCACCGAGGACGACATCGTGGTAATCCACGACGACGTGCTCGCCACAGGCGGTACAATGGCCGCCGCCTATGCTCTTGTGAAAAGCATGAACCCCAAAAAAATCTACATCAACTTCATCATCGAGCTGACCGCACTGAACGGACGCGCCGCCCTGCCCGAAGACGCAGAGGTGACTTCGCTCATCGAATACTGACCCGCGCCGACACGGCCGGCATCAAGAAACGCGGCATTGCCGCGTTTCTTGTATCTAAAGGCCCGATGCAGACAAGGACGCTCCGAGAATCTCCCGTTCGGACTTGGGACGCGAAAGTCGCAGAAAAGCCTTAGCAAACTATAAAACAATCACTTAACTCCAAAATAGCGCATTTTTAAGCCCGCGAGATTTCAATATTTGAATTTCCACGGGCAGCCGCAGGGCAAAAAAACGCAATTCAAAGCACAAAACACCACCATGAAACAACTATTGGCCATACTCCTTGTGGCGGGCAGCTGCCTCGCCGCCGTGGCAAGCAGAAGCACCGACCTCATCGAGCTGCGCGTCGCGCCCGAAGGAAAATCGTGGACCGTCCCCGTCGGCACCGACCTTACCTTCGTCATCAGCGCCGAGGAGTCCAACATCCCGATGGACGGGGTGAACGTAAGCTACGAAATATCGCAGGACCTGATGGAGCCGTACAAGTGCGGCACCGTCACCATCGCCGACGGCCGCGCAACCGTCGACGCCGGAACGATGGAGCATCCGGGCTTCGTGCGCTGCAAGGTGCGCTACCAAAACGACGGCAAGAGCTACAGCGCCATGGGCACCGTAGGCTTCGACCCAGAGAGCCTTGAGCCGACCACGCAGATGCCCTGCGACTTTAGCGAGTTCTGGCAGCGAGCTATCGATGGCGCGCGTTCGTGCCCGCTCGACGCGCGCGTCACTCCCCTGCCCGACAAGTCGACGCCGACCGTAGCCGCCTACCAGGTATCGTTCGCCGTCGGCAAAAGCAACCGCCGCTTCTACGGCATGCTGTCCATGCCCCGCGCCGAAGGGCGCTACCCCGCCATCGTGCGGTTCCCAGGCGCCGGGGTCTATGCCATCGACCCCACAATAGGCTGGGCCGAAAAGGGCTACATAGTGCTGTCCATGGGCGTGCACGGCATCCCCAACGACCTCGACCCCGAGATATACCGCAACCTCGACGGCGGCGCCCTGCGCGGCTATCCGACATTCAATATGCACGAGCGCGAGGCTTACTACTACTATGCCGTCATCCAGGCCGCCGTGCGCGCAGTGGACTACGTCGCATCGCTGCACGAGTGCAACGGCTGCATCGCTACATACGGCGGCAGCCAGGGAGGATTCCTTGCCATCGCCGCGGCGGCGCTAAACCCCGATGTGCGCTTCGTCGTGGCCAATTTCCCCGCAATGAGCGACCTCGCCGGATACGCCCACGGACGTGCCGGAGGCTGGCCGCATATATTCCGAAATCCTGAAAACCGCACCGAGAGCCTGCTTGGCAACCTGAGCTATTTCGACACCGTCAACTTCGCCCGTATTCTCGACAAGCCCGGCATCTACGGCTTCGGCTTCAACGACCTCACGTGCGCGCCCACGACCACCTATTCGGTCTATAACTCCATCCGCGCGCCCAAGAGCCTGATAACGGCGCCGCTGACGGGACACTGGACCATAGCCGAACAGACCGACGCCGAATTCGACGCAATGGCCGAGGCCCTGCACGGCTGCGACTGAGCGAGCGTTTAAATAAAGGCATTTGGCTATTATTCAACACATTAAGCGCCACACCCAAAAAGTATTTAAGTAAAAAACACGGAGAGCGTGTAACAAGAGGGCGCGTAGTGCGTCTATTAGTTGAAACATTGTTCAACTTCTCCTATGAAACTGTCTTTACTCGTTCTCCTACTCTCCATTCCTGCCGCAGCATTCGCCGCCGACTATGGCGTCGAGGCTGCGGCAGTCGATTCTACGGGCACGCCCGAATCCTTCGCCACATGGCGCGTGTTCGCCGCCGGCGACAGCATCCGCCCCGTCAAGGGTGCCGTCACGGGCGACGACGGCAAAATCAGCACTACCCTACCCCACCCCGGTGAGTACCGAATCGTCCTTGTCGGCATGAGTTCGCAGCCCGCCGAACGGACCTTCAGCGTCGACGATGCCGAGCCCGTAGCGAGGCTCGGGGACATCATCCTGAACCCCGCCTCCACCGAGCTGAGCGAAATCACCGTCACCGCCCAGCGTCCGCTCGTATCGAAAGAAATAGACCGCATAGCCTACGACGTGGCCGCCGACGAGGAATCCAAGACCGCGCAGCTGACCGACATCCTCCGCAAGGTTCCCCTGGTGACAGTCGAGCCCGACGGCACGGTCAAAGTCAACGGCTCGTCCAACTTCCGAGTCTATAAAAACGGCCGCCCGAACAATGCCCTCACCAACAACGCCAAGGAAATTTTCAAGGCCATCCCGGCATCGAGCATACGAAAGATTGAGGTGATAACCGATCCCGGCGCACGCGAGGACGCCGAGGGCGTGGGCGCCATCCTCAACATCATCACCGACAACAACACCGCCCTCAAGGGCGTGACGGGCACGGTGTCGGTCTACGCCAACAACTACAACCTCACGCCGACGCCCAACGTCTACGTCACCACGCAGGTCGACCGTGTGACCCTGTCGGTCAACGGCGGCTACTGGAACTCCAACCGCAACGAAAGCGAGAGCTTCCAGAGCGGCGAAGGCACCTATCTCAGCACCGGCAACAGCCTGCACAGCGAGAGACTGTACTACAGCAACTCCAATGGAGGCCACGGCGGTCTCGAGGCCTCGTGGGAGCCGGACACAATGAATCTGATAACCGTCGAGGCAAACTTCTTCGCCAGCAGCCGCAAACCGCAAGGCTTCGGGAAGTCCTCGCTGACGGCGGCCGACGGCAGCCCCATATACAGCTATTCCGAGACAACTTTCAGCCCCAAGGCGCGCACATTCGCCATCGACGGCGCCGTGAACTACCAACGCAACACAAGACTCAAGGGCGAGACAATCACGCTGTCCTACCGCGTGTCGGGGCGCAACACCGCCAACCGCGAGTCGTGGCTTTACTCCGAACTTGTCAACCCCGTGTTCGACTACACGGGCATCGAGAGCGACGGCCGTCAGAACTTCATCGAGCACACCGGACAGGTCGACTGGAGCCGTCCCTACGGCGAGCATCACAAGCTGGACCTCGGAGCCAAGTTCATACAGCGCAACAACAGCAGCCGCAACAGCCGCGACTATATCGGCGCCGGCGATACCTACGACGACTTCACGCACCGCACTTCCATAGGGGCGGCCTATGCGGACTACCGCGTCAGCTTCGGCCGCTTCAATGCCCGCGCCGGCCTGCGCTATGAGTTCTCTCACCTGAGCGCACGCTACCGCAGCGGCGAGGGGCGCCACTGGGGCAGCTCGCTCAACGACTTGGCGCCAAACGCATCCGTAAGCTGGAACGTCAACGACGCCAATACGCTCAAGCTCAGCTACAACCGCCGCATATCGCGCCCGAGCATAGACTACCTCGACCCGACAGTCAGCGAGACACCTCAGATTACCTCGCAGGGCAACCCCAACCTTGGCAGCTCGGCACAGGACCGCATCAGCTTCAACTACAACCTCATCAAGCCCAAAATAATGCTTGATGTCAGCGCCGGCGTCACATTCTCCAACAATCAGCTCATGCAGACCAAAGAAGTGCGCGACCAGCACACCTACTACAGCTACGACAACGCCGACCACTACCGCGGCGTCTATATCAGCCCCTATATGCAGTGGAGTCCCGGCAGCAAGACTCAGATAATGCTCAACGCCTATGTCTCGTGGCAGCGCTTCCACAGCCCCGCTAAAGGACTCACCAAATGCCACTGGACCTACAATCCCTATGTCAACATCACGCAGAAACTGCCGTGGAAGCTCACCCTGCGCGGCTGGGGCGGCTACTGGAGCGGCTATGCCGACATCTATACCATCAACAAGCCTTCGGCCAACGACATATGGTACGGCCTGAGCCTGCAGCGCTCTTTCCTGCGCGACGACCGCCTGACGGTGCAGCTGTCGAGCATGAATCCATTCGGCCCGTCGCAGAGCCTGATGCGCATGTACTCCATCAATACCGACCTCGACAACGAGGTGGAGTACCGGAGGATGCACAACCGCACCTTCTCGCTGAGCGTGTCCTTCCGCTTCGGCAGCCTGACGGCCTCCGTCCGCAAGACAGCCGCCTCCATCTCCAACGACGACCTCCAGAGCAGCAATTCCGGCGGCAAGTAAGGACGACGGGCGGACGGGATGTCCGATTGTAATTCGGGCGGGATGCGGATGCAACGCTGTAGGGACGCTCGGCTCGAGCGTCCGCGTGCCTGGAACGTAAGGCGGCGTCCTTGCCGGACGCCACGCCGCGGGGGATGCGCAGTCACGGCACACCTCCGCAGCGCTACGGTGTACCGTGCTACGAGTAAGTCGGCGTCCTTGCCGGACGCCTTGCCAGCCGGCAATTTCGAGGGGGGGGTAGCCACGGTTGCGTTGACACGAGGCGGACGCTCGAGCCGAGCGTCCCTACAAGCGGACACATCAGCGGGAAATTTCGCCAACGTTTCGCGGGCACGTCAGCGGGAAATTTAGCCAACGTTTCGCGGGCACGTCAGCGGGAAAT
>JAIDUY010000411.1 GCA_029059965.1 Muribaculaceae bacterium | reverse complement strand
TCCTGCGTGAAGCCGCGCACACGGGTCAGGCCGTGGAGCGCGCCGCTCTGTTAATAGCGGTAAACGGTGCCGAATTCTGCAAGGCGTAGTGGCAGCTCGCGGTAAGAGCGGGGGAGTGAGCGGAATATTTCGCAGTGGTGGGGGCAGTTCATCGGTTTGAGCAGGTATTCCTCGCCTTCCTCGGGTGTGTGGATGGGCTGGAAGGAGTCCTTGCCGTACTTGGCGTAGTGGCCGGAGGTGACGTAGAGCTGCTTGTTGCCGATATGCGGGGTGATTACCTGCAGATAGCCGTAGCGGCGCTGAATCTTGCGCAGGAACTGCTCGAGACGGTCGCGCAGAGCGGCACCCTTGGGGAGCCAAAGGGGAAGACCGGCACCGACTTTCGACGAGAAGGCGAAGAGTTCCATCTCTTTGCCGAGCTTGCGGTGGTCGCGCTTCTTTGCTTCCTCGAGCAGGGCGAGGTATTCGTCGAGCATCGACTTCTTGGGGAAGGTGACGCCGTAGACGCGCACCAGCTGGTTGCGCTTTTCGTCGCCGCGCCAGTATGCGCCGGCGAGCGACATAATCTTCACCGCTTTAATAGGAGCAGTGGTGGGGATGTGCGGGCCGCGGCAGAGGTCGGTGAACTCACCCTGTGTGTAGGTGGTGATGTGGCCGTCCTCGAGCTCGGAGATGAGCTCGCACTTGTATGTTTCGTTGCGGTCGCCGAAGAACTTCAGCGCATCTTCCTTGGAGATGTCGCGACGGATGATTTCCTGGTTCTGTTTGGCCAGTTCGAGCATACGGGCCTCGATTTTTGCGAAATCGGCGGCGGTGAGCTGATGCTCGCCCGGATCGATGTCGTAGTAGAAGCCGGTCTCGACAGCGGGACCGATGCCGAACTTGACGCCGGGGTAGAGCTGCTGGAGAGCTTCGGCCAGAAGGTGTGCCGAGCTGTGCCAGAATGCATGCTTGCCCTCGGGGTCTTCCCACTTGAACAGGCGTATTTCAGCATCCTCGTTGATGGGGCGGGAAAGGTCCCACTCCTGCCCGTTGACGCTGGCGGCGAGTACCTCGCGGGCAAGGCGCCCGGAGATGGACTCTGCGATCTGGAGGGGCGTTACACCCGCTTCGAATTCCTTGACGCTTTTATCGGGAAATGTGATAGATATCATATTCTATTTCATTAATATTCAGCGCAATTTGTAAAACCTCCACAAAACGCGCTCAAAATCAGGCGCAAAGATAAACAAAAAATCCGACATACACAAATTTTTCGACCGCCTCGCAAACGCTTGTTCGCGGGACGGTCGAAAAGAAGGTCCGGATGGTGTGGCTCAGGTGTTCAGAAGCGCACCAGCGAGGCGCTGTTTCCGCGTCGGCAGATGTAAATCTGACCTGCCGCGGGGCGTGCAACCTCTATGCCCTGGAGATTGTAATAGACAGGGCTCAGGTCGCAATCTTCGGCGGCGGGCATATTGGTGATGCCGTTCTGTGCCGCGAGCTTGCCGATGCGGGCGTGGGCGTAGGTGAATACGTCCTTGTCCTCCTTCTCGGCGCTCGACGACTCGTCCTTGGAATAGGCGACGTCGGCGTTGTCGAACACGGTGGGGTCGTAAGGCGTCGCGCCTGTGGCTCCCTGGCCGTAAGTGTCAATCACCATGACGCCTATGCCGGTGTTCCTGATGTAGTCTTCGGTGATGCCGAGGGTGGCGAGGGGAAGCTTCCACTCGTAGAAAGTGTGGTATTTGGGGTCGATTTCGCCGATGAGGTCGACGAAGCCGTCGTTGGTGCGCAGGTCTTCGGGGTCGTAGCCGAATTTCTCCTGTCCCCATATATGCTCGATGGAGGGCAGCAGACCGTCCTGACAGCCGTAGAAAGGCGCGGGTATGTTCTTGCAGTAGCGGGCGTCGTAGCTTGCGTTGCCGTCGGGGTCCGGGAAGAACAGGCCGGGAGTGCCGACGGTTGACTTGGTGCTGCAAAAGAGCAGACAGTCGGTGCCGTTGGCGAAGGTATTGTACTGGCCGTCGGCGTCCCAGATGGTGTTGCCGTTGGCGAGTATGCCTTCGAACTCTTCGTCGGGGTCGAGGTCGAATGCAAGTATCAGGCGGCCGTCCATCTGGTAGGGCTTGGCGCGGCCGTTGTTGTCCTTGCCGTCGCCGTAAAGGTCCCACACGGTGTAGACGTACTGGACGCCGAGGTAAAGGTTCTCGGAGTCGTAGGCGGCATAGATTGCATACGAATCGACTACGGGGTATTCGTGACGGCCACGTATGGCGGCGGCGATGTCGCGCGCCACACCCTGACAGATGAGGTCGTCGTCTGTCCAGTTGCTCAGGGCATTGTCGGCCACACACATACGGTTGTCGTTGCTGACGCGGGAGAATACGGCGTTGACGGTGCGGTTCGAACCTGTGCGACCGTCGGGATTGACGCGGTAGTAGTCGGTATTGAGCGAGTTGCCGTTGACGGGCACCGTGGTGCGCTTGCGGTAGCTGAACGACTGCGATGCGGTGACTCCTTCGGCAGTGACTGCCAGTGTGTTGACGGTCGTCGTTTCGGTCAGTCTGATGGGTGCGGTGTAGTGCGTCGAGGACTGCGTGGCGGCAGTGCCGTCGAGAGTGTAGTAGATGGCCGCGTCGAGTGTCGCCGAGAGGGTCACGGTGAGCTCGTCGGTGAAGCGCGCGCCCGAGGCGGGGTCGGCGGTCACGACGGGAATGCCCGTCACGGGCGTACCGCTGTATTCGCCCATATCGGTCACGGCGCCCTTGCCGCCGATGCCTTTATAGATGTGTCCTGCCTTTACTCCGGCGGTATAGTCGGCGGTCTGGTCTCCGCTGCCGTTGTTGAACAGGATGCCGTTGAGGCCCGACGGGTCGAAATCGAAGGTGAAAGCCCATACGGTGTCGTCGACCTTCTGCAGGTCAAGGCCGGGCCACTGCGTCTCGGGGTTGCTCCAGTAATGGATTTTCACCGAGTTCCATTCGGTCACGGAGTTGTCGTAGTAGATGGTGACTTCCGCCGAATGTGAGGCCGTCGCAGCCAGTATGGCGGTCACCAGGCTCATGAACAGTTTTTTCATGGTGTAGGTTGAAACTTGATTATAAAAAGTAAAAAGTAAGTACGCCGCAAAATTACATAAAAATTCAAATCGGGACAACAGTCGAAGCCGAATCAGTGCTAATCAGCTATAATAAGCTATAATAATTGCTCTGTCAATAAAGAAAAGAGCCGGGACATTTGCACATACCGATGAAAAACCGTAATTTTGCAGCGCTTTTTAGCATATCCCGTGTGATGGGAAATTAAGGAGCACTTAATTTTTAGTAACACAAACACTTAACTACAATGCAAGTTTTCAAACTTACAGCAAGCCCCCGTACCGGCCTGGGCAAAAAGGCCACCAAAGCCCTGCGCAGCGAGGATAAAATCCCCGTAGTTCTCAACAGCGGTGCCGTAGCAGAGCACCTCGTAGTCGACAACGACGCTGTCCGCAAGCTCGTCTACACTCCCGACGTCTATGCCATTGAGCTCGAGGTGGAAGGCAAGAAGCGCATGGCCATCCTCAAGGACATCCAGTTCCATCCCGTAAAGGATACCATCCTTCATATGGACCTGCTCGAAGTGAACGAGACCAAGCCCGTGGTAATCGAAGTTCCCGTCAAGCTCGAAGGCCACGCCGAAGGTGTCAAGGCCGGTGGTAAGCTGACCCTCTCGATGAAGAAACTCAAAGTCCGCGCACCCTACACCGAAGTACCCGAACGTGTTGTCATCAACGTCGACAACCTCGGCCTCGGCAAGTCCCTCGCTGTGGGCGACCTGCACTTCGACGGCTTCGAACTGGTCAACGCCAAGAACGCCGTTGTATGCGCCGTACAGCTGACCCGCGCCGCCCGCGGTGCCGCCGCAGCTGCCGCCGCCGGCAAGTAATCAGCCGCCAGCGAATGAAACACCTCATTGTAGGCCTGGGCAATATCGGCGACGAATATGCCCGCACACGCCACAATATAGGATTTATGATATTGGACGCCTTTGCCGAGGCGTCCAATATTTCTATGAGCACACGGCGTTACGGCGATGTGGGCATGGGACGCATCAAGAACCAGCAGGTGGTTCTGCTCAAGCCCTCGACCTATATGAACCTCAGCGGCAATGCCGTGCGCTATTGGAAAGAACAGGAAGGAATCGACGTTTCCAATATACTGGTCTTGGTTGACGACATCGCGCTGCCCTTCGGCGCCATCCGCATGCGCAGCGGAGGCAGCGACGCCGGCCACAACGGCCTGAAGAACATAGCCGCCATGCTCGGCACCAGCGCCTATCCCCGTCTGCGCTTCGGCATAGGAGGCGATTTCCCCCGTGGCTGCCAGGTCGACTACGTCCTCGGCAAGTTTCCGCCCGAGCAGATGAGCGAGTTGCCCGCACGCATAGACGTGGCCGTGGAGGCCATACGCGAATGTGTGCTCGGCGGCATCGGAAACGCCATGTGCAAATTCAACAACAAGTAATGGCAAAATCCGAAGTACGCATAGACAAATGGCTTTGGGCCATGCGCATATTCAAGACGCGCACCATAGCCACCGAAGCCTGCAAGAAAGGCCGCGTAAGTGTCGGCGACACTGTCGTGAAGCCGTCGCGCATGATTTCCGTGGGCGATATCGTCAAGGTGCGCAAGTCGCCCGTCACGTTCTCGTTCGAGGTGCTTGCACTGACCGAGAACCGCCTCGGCGCGCGCCTCGTGCCCGACTATATGCGCAACGTCACCCCGCAGTCCGAACTCGACCTGCTGGAAGTTGTGAAGATTTCGGGATTCGTCGACCGTGCAAAGGGTCTCGGCCGTCCCACCAAGCGCGAAGGCCGCGAGCTGAGCCGCTTCACCGAGAGTGTCGGCGACGGATGGGACTTTGAAGCGGATTTCGATTTCGATGATGACGACGACGAATAGCCTCAGATGAGCTTCCCGTTGTCGTTGAAGGAATAGAACGTGGTGTTGTTCACCACCAGATGATCAAGAAGGCGTATGGCAAAGATGTCGGCGCCTTCTTTTATTTTGTGTGTCAGGCTCACGTCCTGAGGGCTGGGGACGAGGCGGCCGGAGGGATGGTTGTGCATCACTATCATCGCGGCGGCCTTGGAGAGGATGGCCTCGCGGAGCACAAGGCGCACGTCGACCACCGTGGCCGTGATGCCGCCCTGGCCTATGCGCACTTTCTTTATTACGCGGTTGCTGTTGTTGAGCAGCAGAATCCAGAACTGTTCGTGGTCAAGGTTGTAGAACTCCGAGCGCATATAGTTGTAGGCCTTCTCGCTCGTTGTTATCTCCGGGTCGGAGATGGTGAGGGCGTCGACTCCGGCGCGCACGCCAAGCTCGAGGGCGGCAAGCAGTGTGAGCGCCTTGGCGGGGCCTATGCCCTTGTAGCGGCTCATGAACTCGCGGCAGTCCATCGAGGCTATGCGCGAAAGATGTCCTCCGTTGTCGGCAAGTATCTCACTGCATAGTTCGAGCACGCTCTTGCCCTGAATGCCAGTCGAGAAAATTATGGCCATCAGCTCGGTGTCGGTCAGCGACTTGATGCCGTTTGCCAGGGCTTTCTCTCTGGGCAGCATATTGCGGTCCATGGCTGCCAGCGGTGAGGATTCGGTCATCGTCTTACTTGCCTTTGCGGATTGATATTTCTTCGTTGATATCGCGGCTGCGGCGCAGAAGTATTTTCAGAATCCATGCCTTGATGAATCCGCAGCCGTAACCTCCGAGCTGTATGGCGGCGGCCGGAACGGCAAGTGCGGATATTCTCAGCGAACGGGTCTTTACGAGAGCCCCCGCGAAAACAGCTCCGAAGTAGAGCCCTATGGGCAGAAGGAACCACGGCGACACGAACACAGACAGCAGCAGAAGCCCGAGAACGCCGAGAACGAACAGTGCCGGGAGGGTGTGGACGAGCTTGAGCGAGCCGGGATAGAGAAGCTGCAGCGTGATGCGGCTCATGCCGAACACATAGACCTGACGCAGGAACTTGCGGAAGTCGACGCGGCGCTTGTGCCACACGAACAGGTCGGGATACAGGCCGATGGAAAAGCCCGCGCGGCGTATGCGCGTGCTCATGTCGATGTCCTCCGAGAACATCTCGCGATAGCCGCCGACACGTTCGTAGACCGTGCGCGAGAAACCCATGTTAAATGTGCGGGGCGTGAATTTTTCGAGGGAAACCTTGCCGCCGCGTATTCCGCCGGTGGTCAGGAAGGATGTCATCGAGTAGTTGATGGCCTTCTGAGTGTCCGAGAAGCTGTCGTGCGCGGCATCGGGGCCGCCGTAGCAGTCGTAATATATCTCGGCCTGTGCTTCGGCAAGCTTGGTGAAGTAGTCGGGCGGGATGACGCAGTCGGAATCGAAGAACACGAACCAGTCGCCGGCGGCACGCTCCATGCCGTAGTTGCGGGCTATCGAGCGGCCCTCGTTATCCTTGTGGAAATAGCGCACGGCCAGACCGCGGGCGGCGGCATCCTCGACGATGTCGCGGCAGGGTACGGTCGAGCCGTCCTCGACGATGACAAGCTCGAAGTCCTGCGATGTCTGCGCCAGAAGGCTGTCAACGAGGTCTTTGACCTCGGACGGACGGTTGTAGACCGGAACTATGACGGAATAACGCGGATTCATGGTCTGCGCTCAGCTCATTCGGGATTTGTAGTCGTTGTAGTCGAAGCGGCGCAGGTACTCGCACGAACCGTCGGCTCGGCACAGCACCATATCGGGGTGGGGCACACCGTTGAACATCGTGGTCTTCACCGTAGTATAGTGGTTCATGTCCTTGAGTGTGATTATGTCGCCCGCCTTGAGCGGATGAGGAAAGAAATAGCCTTCCTTGAAGTCGCCGCTGAGGCATGAATTTCCGCCCAAACGGTAGGGCAGTCCCGATTCGGCAGCTTCGGCAACTTCGGGAGTATAGGGCATTTCGAGAGTATCGGGCATATGGCAGGCGAAGGATACGTCGAGTATGGCCGTGTCGATGCCGTCGTTGCACACCGTGTCGACCACCGACGATACAAGGTCGCCCGTCTGCCATGTCCATGCGCTGCCGGGTTCGAGTATGACCTCGATATGGGGATGTCGCCCGCGGAAATCGCGGATGATGCGGATCAGTTCCTCGATGTCGTAGCCTTTGCGCGTCATCAGATGGCCACCTCCCATATTCACCCATTTAACCTTGGGCAGCAGGTGCCCGAAGCGCTCCTCGAAAGCCGCCAGGACTTTGCGCAAGTCCTCGGCACCGCTTTCGCAGAGGGCATGGAAGTGGAGTCCTTCGATACCTTCGGGCAGTCCGTCGGCAAGCTCGGAGGCATCCACGCCGAAGCGCGAGCCCGGCTTGGCCGGATTGTAGATGTCGGTTTCGATGACCGAACATTTGGGGTTGACACGCAGACCGCAACTTATGCCGGCAGCAGATGCGCGGCTGCCGAAGCGTTCCCACTGACTGAGCGAGTTGAACGTGATATGGCTGCTGAGGCGCAGGTATTCGTCGATGTTGGAGTCGGTGTATGCCGGAGAATAGGAGTGGATTTCGCCGCCGAGCTCCTCGGCGCCGAGCCGCAGCTCGTTGACGGAACTTGCCGTGCAGTTGCGGTTGTACTCCCTTATTATCGGGAAGGTGCGCCACAGTGCGTTGGCCTTGAACGCCATTATTATCTTTGCTCCGCTGCGTCGGCTGACGTCGGTGATGAGTTCGAGATTGCGGCGCAGACGGTCTTCGTAGACTATATAATAAGGTGTAGGCAGTTGGTCGGCTGTCATAGGAGTTTGAATTTAGCGAATTTGAGAAGCAGGGTTCTGCGGCTTCCGTCGTCGAAGAGCACGGCGATACGCGGGTCGGTTCCCGCCGTGTCGATGTTCTCGAGCAAGCCGGTGCCGAATCGCGGATGCATGATGCGCTGTCCGGCCTGCAGCTCCGAAGCGCTGTGCAACACGCAGTCGTCGACACCCTGTGCAGCCGACGTAGTGACCTTGCGCGGAGCGGGCGCAGATATGGCCGAAGGGCGGACGGGGCTTCCCGTGCTCTCCCGGGCAGGGCTGATGTCGAGAACAGTGCGACGCGGTGCAGGTGCCGATTCAAGCGTCGAACCTGTCATGAGCCTCAGATAATTGCGGTCGATTTCCGACAGGAAGCGAGAGGGCCGTGTCATGTTCGTCTTGCCGTTGATGGTGCGCTTCTTGGCATAGGTTATCATGCAGAAGCGTCTGGCGCGGGTAAGGGCCACATACATCAGGCGACGTTCTTCCTCGACCTCGCGCGCGGCGTTGGAGCTGTGTGTACTCATGGCCGACGGCAGCAGGTCCTCTTCGACGCCGACAATGAATACTGAATTGTACTCCAGCCCCTTGGCCGAGTGGATAGTCATCAGCGTCACGCAGTCGTCGCCGGCATTCTGGGTGTCGGCGTCGGTCAGCAGAGCTATTTCTGCGAGGAATTCGCCCATCGTGAAAACGGCATCGCCCTCGGTGGTTTCCCGCTTGGATTCGGCGCTGGTGTCGATGGCATTGATGAGTTCGAGCAGGTTGTCGCGCTTGGAGATATTCTCCGGGCTGTTGCCGGCATTGACGTACTCGGCCAGCAGTCCGGTCTTGGAGAAGATGCTGCGCGCGAGTTCGGGTGCGGACACGCCCGCCGCGTTGTCCCTGACAAATTCGGAAATCATGCCGGCGAAGGCGTCAAGCTTGGCACGGGTGCTTTTGGAGAGGGTGACAAAGGCTGCGTCGGGGTCAAGGATAACCTCGAAGATGCTGCGTCCTGTCGAGATGGCGCCTTCGAGCAGCTTGCCGACAGTAGTGTCGCCAATGCCGCGGCGCGGAGTGTTGATGACACGCCGCAGAGCCTCGTCGTCGTTGGGATTGACGGCCAGACGGAAGTAGCACACGGCGTCCTTGATTTCCTTGCGCTGGTAGAAGGCGAGGCCGCCGTAGATGCGGTAAGGGATATTGCGGTTGCGCAGAGCCTCCTCGAGCACACGGCTCTGTGCGTTGGTGCGGTAGAGGATGGCCATGTCCGAGTAGTTGTCGCCGTTGCGCATGCGTACCTGCGATATGCGGTTAGCCACGATGTAGCCCTCTTCGTAGTCGTTGTAGCACTGGACGACCTCGATACGCTCGCCGCGTCCGTTGCGCGAGAACACTTCCTTGGGAATCTGTTCCACGTTGCGGGCAATCAGCGAGTTGGCCGCGTCCACTATGTTACTCGTGCTGCGGTAGTTCTGCTCAAGCTTGAATATTTCCAGCGAAGGGAAACTCTTGCGCAGGTCAAGGATATTGCGGATGTTGGCTCCGCGGAACGAATAGATACTCTGCGCGTCGTCGCCGACCACACACAGATGGCCGTGGGAACTGCACAGCTGGCGCACGATAAGATGCTGGGCGAAGTTGGTGTCCTGATACTCGTCAACGAGCACATATTCGAAGTACTCGCGGTAATAATCGAGCACTTCGGGATGGTCGCGCAGCAGCACGTTGGTGTAGAACAGCAGGTCGTCGAAATCCATCGCACCCGAAATTCTGCAACGGTCGCGGTATATGCGGTATATCTCGGCCGTGCGGGGACGACGCGCGTCGGCGTCGGAGCGGGCTATGTCCTTGTCGGCGGCATAGTCCTCGGGCGAATAGAGGTTGTTCTTGGCGTTGGATATGTCGGAGAGGATGGTGCCGGGACGGTAGTTGTCGTCCAGATGCAGCTCTTTGATTATGCTTTTTATCAGGCTTTTGGTGTCGGATGTGTCGTAGATGGTGAAGTTCGACGGAAATCCGAGCAGGTCGGCGTGACGGCGCAGCATACGCGAGAATATGCTGTGGAATGTGCCCATCCACAGTCGCGAGGACATTTCCTCGCCGGCAATGAGCCCTATGCGCTCGCGCATCTCGCGGGCGGCCTTGTTGGTGAATGTGAGAGCGAGAATCCTGCCGGGGGCTATGCCTCGGTTCAACAGATGCATTATCTTGTATGTCAGCACGCGGGTCTTGCCGGAGCCGGCTCCGGCAATGACAAGCTCGGGGCCGTCGAGGGATTCCACGGCGGCTCTCTGCGGTCCGTTGAGTTG
>JAIDUY010000410.1 GCA_029059965.1 Muribaculaceae bacterium | reverse complement strand
ATGTCGTGGCTTGCACCGGCATGGACGAGCTTCTCGAGGCGTTCGAGGTGCTGGCATACATCCTCGTAGGCGTATGTGCGCACGCGGGCAATCATGATTTTCTTGTGGTGCGTGGCCAGGGTGTGTTCCTTCTCGTTCAGAAGCTCCTCGTAGAGTTTCTCGCCGGGACGCAGTCCTGTCTCGACAATCTCGATGTCTTCGCCGGCCCTGAGGCCGGAAAGCGAAATCATGCGCACGGCCAGATCCCATATCTTGACGGGCTGACCCATGTCGAAGATGAATATCTCGCCGCCGTTGCCCATGCATCCGGCCTCGAGGACGAGCGAGCATGCCTCGGGGATGGTCATGAAGTAGCGGATGATGTCGCGGTGGGTGATGGTGATGGGTCCACCCTGTTCTATCTGCTTACGGAACAGAGGGATAACAGAGCCGTTCGAGCCGAGCACGTTGCCGAAGCGGGTGGTTATGAAGCGGGTGGTAGGACGGTCGGAATTGTTGCGGAGGTGGAAGAAGAGGCTCTGCACATATATTTCGGCTATGCGTTTGGAGGCTCCCATTACATTGGTGGGGTTGACGGCCTTGTCGGTGGATACCATCACGAACTTCTCGACTCCGTACTTGACCGAAAGGTCGGCTATGTTCTTGGTGCCGAACACGTTTGTCAGCACAGCCTCGGGCGGGTTGCGCTCCATCATGGGCACGTGCTTGTAGGCTGCGGCGTGGAATACGTAGCGGGGATGGTATTTGGCGAAGGCATGGTCCATGCGCTCGCGGTTGGCCACGTCGCCGATGAAGAGGTGAATCTTTATGTCGGGGAACTGCGCCTCCATCTCGAGCTGCATGTCGTGCATGGGCGTTTCGGCCTGGTCGAGCAGGACAATCTCGCCCGCACCCATAGATGCTACCTGACGCACGATTTCGCTGCCGATGGAGCCTGCGGCGCCGGTAATCATCACCACCTGACCGCGGATGACGCCGCGTATGGTGGGGTTCTCGGTGCGTATGGGCTCGCGGCCGAGAAGATCCTCGATGCGGATGTCGTGGACGTGTGTCGACAGCGCAGGCATTGTCTTGCTGTTGAGGTCGAACTCCTCGACCTGATTGAGCATCAGCAGCTTGATGCCATTGCGCAGAAAAACATCAGCCGTGCCGTTGCGCATGAGCTCAAGCTGTGTGGACAGGAACAGGAGCGTGTCGCAGCGGTAGAACTTGAAGACTTCGGGTATGCGGCTCTCGTCGAAGGGGACGATGGGTATGCCGTTGACGGTGCTGTCGGTGTTCTTGGGGCTCAGGCTGAGCAGCGCCACGGGGTCGAAGCGGCCCTCGAACTCGCTCTTGAGAGCCGAAGCGAGGAAGAACGAATTGATGGCCGAGCCGAGGACGATGACACGCGTCTTCTTCTTTGCCACACCCGACATGGTGATGTAGATATACTTGATGGACAGGCGCATGAGCAGCATCAAGGCGAAGGCCATCACGCCGATTATGAAGATATTC
>JAIDUY010000041.1 GCA_029059965.1 Muribaculaceae bacterium | reverse complement strand
TCGATCTTTAGCTGTCATAGTTTCAATGCTTAATCGGTTTGCAGCGGGCCGTATAACCGCCGTCGACGGGATAAAGCCCGCCCGTACAGAAGCCGGCCTCCTCGGAAGCGAGGAAGTAAACCATCGCCGCCACCTCTTCGGGACGTCCGACAGTGCCGCGCAGGAACAGTCCTTTCTCCTCGGCCCAAAGCTCCTCAAGGCTGTCTCCGCGTGCCACGCAGCGCTCGAAAACGCCGTCGACAAGCGGAGTGGCGATTGTCGACGGGCACACGGCGTTGACGCGCACTCCGGACGGCGCGAGGTCGATGGCCAGCGAACGGGCCATCTGGCCGAGCGCGCCCTTGGTGAGTCCGTAGGCGAAGCTGTGCGCCTTGCCGACGGTCGACTGGTCGGAAGCCATGATGACAACGCTGCCGCCGCCCGAGCCGATGATGTGCGGCACGGTCTCACGCAGGGTGTCGATAGTGCCGTATATATTAGTGTCGATGACAAGGTGAAGCTCCTCGTCGCTGACATCGAGCAGGGTGTCGGAGCGGTGTATGCCGGCGTTGGCGACCACGCAGTCGAGTCGTCCGGCGGCCTTAACGGCAGCCTCGACAGCGGCGCGTATATCGTCGCGGCATGTTGTGCGGCCTTCATGGAAAAGAACATTCTCACCCAAGGAAGATGCTAATTCACTGCCTTTTCCGGAATCCATATCCATGAACGCCACCTTCCACCCCTCGGATGCGAAACGGCGCACGACAGCCTCGCCGATGCCCTTGGCACCGCCTGTCACAAATACACTTCGTGTCCTGTCCTCTTTCATGACTACAAAGTTAGCCATAATTTAATAATTGTCAAAACGCCAATCGGGGTGAACCTTGGCCATATTGTGGCGTTAATAAAGTATCAATTTGAAAACAACATAACTTACACGCAAGATTATGAAATACGAACAGCCCGATTTACCATACAGTGTCGACGCACTGGAGCCTGCCATAAGCAGCCGTACCGTCGAATTCCACTATGGAAAACACGAGAAGGCCTACATCGACAACCTCAACCGCCTCATCAAGGGAACCGAGTTCGAGGACAGTGAGCTCGAAGACGTAATCGCACATGCCGAAGGCCCTCTGTTCAACAACGCCTCGCAGGCATGGAACCACATCTTCTACTTC
>JAIDUY010000409.1 GCA_029059965.1 Muribaculaceae bacterium | reverse complement strand
GGCATTCTCAAGGCCTTTGCGTATGGCGGCAAGGGCGGCGGCGTTGGTGCGGGCGGCTTCGTGGCCTCCTTTCAGGATGCAGGCGCTGCCGGCCTTGAAGCAGAGGGCGAAGACGTCGAAGGCCACGTTGGGACGGGCTTCGAAGATGACGCCAATCACGCCGAAGGGCACGGCGATGCGGCGGATGAGCATGCCGTTGGGGCGAGTGGCCGAGTCCAGAACAAGGCCGAGAGGCGAGGGGAGTGCGGCCACGGCGCGTATGCCGTCGACGATGTCGGCCAGGCGTTTTTCGTTCAGCAGCAGGCGGTCGTAGCGCGGGTCGGCGGGGTCCATTTCCGCGCAGTCGGCGGCGTTGGCTTCGAGGATGGCGGCGGCTTCACTGCCGACGGCGTCGGCCACGGCGCCGAGGATTTCGTCTATTCGTTCGGGTGAGAGCGTATTTATGGAGTCGGCGGCACGGCGTGCGGCCGCGAAGATGGTGTCGGTGTTCATGAGTTGTCGCGGAAATTGTTTGTTTCGTCGACGTAGAGATAGTCGGCATGGATGAGGGCTTTCTGGCCGGCACGGCCTGCGAGGCCGGAGGCCGTCTGCGAGTCGACCGCCACACGACCCCAGGCTATTACTTTGCCGTCGGGGGCGTTGACGGTGACGATGTCGCCGGCGTCGAAGTCACCGCTGACGGTGGCGACGCCTACGGGCAGCAGGCTTGCGCCGCCTCGCAGCAGGGCGTCGGCGGCGCCGCTGTTGACGCCGAGGCTGCCTTTGGCGAAGCTGTCGCTGTGGGCAATCCACTTTTTGAGCGAAGAGGCCGCCTCGGGAGCGGGAACGAAGAGCGTGTGCGGAGCGTCGGGAGCGTCGGGCAGGCGGCAGAGGCTCTGAAGTATGCCCTCGCGCTTGCCGTTGGCGATTATGACCTCCGTTCCTTCGGCCGCCACGCGCCGCGCGATGCGGCACTTGCTGCTCATGCCTCCGCGTCCGAGGGTGCTCTTCGAGGCCGCGATGAACGAAGTCGGGTCCTGTCCCGGCTCGACGCGCGCTATGAGCCGCGATTCGGGGTCGGCGGGGTCGCCGGTGTAGAGGCCGTCGATGTTGCTGAGGATTATGAGTTTTGAGGCTCCGGTCATTGTTGCGATGAGGCCTGAGAGCTCGTCGTTGTCGGTGAACATCAGCTCAGTGACGCTGACGGTGTCGTTTTCGTTGACGATGGGAATGACGCCGTGGGCGAGCATGGCCTCGATGCAGTGCTGCTGGTTGAGGTAGTGGCTTCGCCGGGCGAAGTTCTCCTTTGTGGCGAGCACCTGGCCGCAGTGTATGCCGTGCTCGCGGAAGAGTTCGTAGTACCGGTTGATGAGTTTCGCCTGCCCGACGGCGCTGAAAAGCTGCCGTGCCGACACCTGGTCGAGCCGTGCGGCATCGGGGAGGTCGCGCAGTTCGCCTCGGCCTGAGGCTACGGCGCCGCTGGAGACAAGCATGATGCTGAAGCCGTGTCGGCGCAGTTCGGCGAGCTGGTCGACAAGAGCGCTCAGGCGAGTGATGTCGAGCGAGCCGTCGCGGCGTGTGAGCACGTTGCTGCCTATCTTGACTACTATGCGTTCCTGTTGCATCTTATCTGGAAAAATTGTTCGTAAGATAGATACGTCTTCAGACAAGACGCATCTTGAACTTGTGCATCATTTCGTTGAGTTCGGGATGCTTTTCGAGCATGAATTCGAGCACGCGCTGCTCGGGCCAGTATGCCGGAGCGAGGTCGGAGTCGTTGAGGAGGACGCCGAAGTCGACGGTGTCGTTTTCGAGGCGACGGCGCAGGTGGGCGATTATCTTGCCTTTGTCGCGCGTGAGTATCTCCTGCTGCATGGGCGCGGAGATGGTGACGAGGTAGGAGCCGTCGGGCTGTCGCTCGGGCAGGGCTGCCTCGATGATGCTGTTGAGCAGCGGCTCGGCGGGATGTTCGCCCGGGAATGCCTTCCATGCCGACTGGATGTCGGCTTCGCTGTAAGGCTTGTCGCGCTTCGGAGCCTCGGCTGCGGGGCGGGCTTCGGCCTTCTGTGCCGTGGCTGTGCGCAGTCCGCCCATACGCAGCGACATTCCTCCGAGCGCGTAGCCCGTGCTCTGCGGTGCCGCAAGAGGTCGTGGCGCGGCAGCAGCGGGAGCTGCCGCGGGTGCAGGCTTAGGGGCGGCGGGTTCCGTCCGTGCCGCGGGCTGCGGCGCGGGCTGCGGTGCTGTGGCCGCACTTGTGGCGGCGGTAGCCGTGGCGGTGGCCGTCGGGTGGGATGCTGAATCCGGAGATGCCGCTTTTAGCGGTTGCATCCGCCCCTCGCCGTCTCCGTTACTTTCGGGCGAGGGGCTGAGTAATTGGCACAGTCTGATGAGCGTCAGCTCGATAAGGAATTGTTTGTTCGAGGCCTGGCGGAAGTTGAAGTCGGCGTCGTTGCACAGCTCCATGGCCTTGTACATGAATGTAGGATGGAGCTTGGCGCCGCGTTCGGCGAGCTGAGCGCGCTCGTCGTCGGGGGCCTCGACAAGCGACAGGGTAGAGGGGTTGGCGGCCACCATGAGGTCGCGCATGTAGAGCCCGAGGCCGTTGATGAAGAACTGCGAGTCGAAGCCTTTGTCGCGCACTTCCTTATATATAAGGAGTGCCGAGGGTACATCCTGTGCGAGGAAGGTGTCGAGGAGGCGGTGGTAGACATTGCGGTCGAGAATGTTGAGATTCTCTATTGTAGCCTTGTAGGTGATGTTGCGGTCGGTTGAAGCCGCCACCTGGTCGAAGATGGAGAGGGCGTCGCGCATGGCGCCGTCGGCTTTTCGGGCGATGATGCTCAGGGCTGCGGGTTCGGCCTGTATTCCTTCTTCGGCGGCCACGTGCTGCATATGCGCCACCATGTCGGCTATGCCGATGCGGTTGAAGTCGTAGATCTGGCAGCGTGACAGAATCGTGGGCAGAATCTTGTGCTTCTCGGTGGTGGCCAGGATGAAGATGGCGTGCGACGGCGGTTCCTCGAGAGTCTTGAGGAAGGCGTTGAAGGCCTGCGAGGTGAGCATGTGTACCTCGTCGATGATGAACACGCGGTAGCGGCCTGACACCGGGGGTACCATCACCTGGTCGACAAGGTCTTTGATGTCTTCGACGCCGTTGTGCGAGGCGGCGTCGAGCTCGATGATGTTGAGCGAGCGGCCTTCGTTGAACTGCCTGCACGAGTCGCACTCGTTGCAAGCCTCGCCGGCGGCGGTGCGCGAGGTGCAGTTTATTGTTTTTGCGAAAATACGGGCGCACGAGGTTTTGCCGACACCTCGTCCGCCACAGAAAAGATAGGCGTGGGCGAGGCGGTCGGATGCAATCGCGTTCCGCAGGGTGTTGGCCAGCGACTGCTGGCCGACGACGGAGGCGAAAGTCGTCGGGCGGTACTTGCGCGCGGATACTACATATTGTTCCATATGGGGCTGATTGGCCGTTCGGATGGCATTTGAATGCAAATATAGCAAAAAAAAGCGGATGCCCCCTCCGCGCGGGTTTACTTTTTTGGAGAGCATTACAAGTTCTCGATTGGGTGAAATTGTAATGTACTGTAATATAGATGTATAATGCTGAGGGTTGAAATTTTTTCGCAAAAAGTGACGAAAAAATTTTGTCAGTCCGGAAATAGTGCGTAACTTTGCATCGCTTTCGGCAAGAAAGGGCGCTTAGCTCAGCTGGTTCAGAGCGTCTGCCTTACAAGCAGAGGGTCGGGGGTTCGAATCCCTCAGCGCCCACCACTACAGCCGTTGTTCAGACACGAACAGCGGCTATTTTTTGTCGGTGGCGGCGAACATGCGGGCGGCATGAAGTGTTTCTAAATTATAAAAAAGATTTGCAGATATGAAAGCCACTACAGACCGACCCGCCGACCGCATCCTGCGCTACTGCCGCGTTCTTGCAGCGGCGATTGCCACTTTCGCCCTGGCATTCGTGCCGGTAGCGTGCCACCATGCCGAAATCTGGGATGAACTGCCTCAGGAAATCTCGGAATTCATCACCCGCTACTTTCCCTCGTCGGAGCTTCAGAGCTATACCCACAATGCAGGCTCCTACCATGTCCGCATCGACGACGGCCCGGGGCTGACCTTCGGCGCCACCTATCAGTGGACCGACATCGAGGGCTACGGCATGCCCCTGCCGCAGGTGCTCCTCTTCGACGAGCTTCCGCCCAAAATCTATCAGTATCTTCAGGAAACGGAGCAACTTAACGCCGTCTTCGCCATGCGTCGCGACGCTACGCGCTACACACTCACGCTGCTCGACAACGACCTGATGTACGACATAGCCACGGGCGAGCTCAGCGGCACCACCCCTACTTGAGGAAGACCAGCCACACCGCAGCCACGAGACAGGCGAAGGCCGCGAAATGATTCCAGTGCAGCGACTCGCCGCGGAAGAACACAACGGTGAAGACGGTGAAAACCGTCAGTGTGATGACCTCCTGGATGACTTTGAGCTGCATAAGCGAGAACGCCCCGCCGTTGCCACTGTAGCCGATGCGGTTGGCCGGCACCTGAAAGCAATATTCGGCCAGCGCTATACCCCACGAAATGATGATGATGATAAGAAGCGGCGTGTCGGCCTTCACCACATTTATCTGCTGAAGTTTGAGGTGCCCGTACCACGCGAAAGTCATGAATATGTTGGCGACAACGAGAAGGACTATGGTCCAGATTGCGTTCATGTGACAATTTTTTTATAAAACGGATGCAAAATTAGGCATTAGGACGGAGCAGCCGGACAAAGGCGAGGCCATTATAATCTCTTTTAAGATTTTTTAGCTATGCGGCGTCTGATTTTTTGTTAACTTTGCGCTGGAATTTCAACACATTAAAGCGTTATACCATAGCACATACATTAGATACAATAGGTGCGAGTCAGAATCTGTTCCGCCGCGAGGCCCCTCTGAACAGCGCCACTCGATTTTAATTATTTATTTCCGACTAACCAGACACTTCTTCAACACAATTCCATATGGATTCCAACTCGAGCGAAAAGAAACCCAAACGCCCGCGTATCGGGCAGGCATTCCGTGCAGCCGAAGACGCCGGCGAGAGCCGTCCCCGCTTCGACAATACCGGCTATCAGCGTCCGCAGGCCGACGGCGAGCAGGGCGAAGGTCACTACGCCAAGCGTCCCTATCAGCCCCGTCCCTACAACAACGGCCAGCGCCCCTATCTGCCCCCTCCTTCACACAATGACGGCCGAAACAACTATCAGCGTCCCTATCAGCCCCGTCCGCAGCGTCCCGACTTCGATGCCGAAAGCGGCGACAACGCAGCCGAAGGCCAGCGTCCCGAAGGCAGCGGATATACCCCGCGCCTGCACAACGGATACAACAACGGCGGCCAGCGCCCCTATGGCAACAACCGTCCGTACAACAATAACCGCCCCTACAACAACAACGGTCAGCAGCGTCCCTACGGCAACAACTGCGCTCACAGCAAGACCGGCGCCCCGACGCGGCCCGCCAGCACCCAACGCCCGGACCACATGATTCGACC
>JAIDUY010000408.1 GCA_029059965.1 Muribaculaceae bacterium | reverse complement strand
GTTCCGTCAGAGCAAGATTTACTAATCTGCCATCCACCCTCGCTGTGGTTCCCGGCCAACAAAACAGCTCTATGCGGCGACTGCCTTTTCTGGCGGCCGCCGTGCTGCTGCTGACTGCCGCCTGCGGCGACGACGACCGCCACTATGTCCCCAACATAGGCGACGGCACGACGACGCCTACCATGGCCACCACCGACGTCGAGACCCTGATCAGCGACTCCGGCTACACGCGCTACAAGGTCGTGGCGCCCCTGTGGCAGATGTTCGAGGACTGCGAGGACCCCTTCTGGCGTTTTCCCGAGGGGCTGAGTCTTGAGCAGTACGATCTTCAGATGCGACCCGAAAGTAATGTCGACTGCGATTCGGCGGTCTACTTCTCGCGTCAGCGCCTGTGGAGGCTCGATGGTAACGTCGTCATGGTCAATACGCTGCGCGACAGCTTTCTGACACAGCAGCTTTTCTGGGACCAGCTTACGCGCAAGATGTACAGCGACTCGTTCATTCACATCGTGCGCTCCGACCGCATCATCGAGGGCTACGGCTTCGAGAGCGACCAGAGCATGACCTCCTATACCGTGCGCCGCCCGACCGCCATCCTGCCCGTCGAGCGCCCGGCAAAGCAGACCGATACATCCGCCACCGATTCCTCCGCCACCCGTAACGGACGCCGCTCCACGGCAGTGCGCTCCTCGCAGCGCGCCTCCGAGGCTCCCGCCGAAGAACCGGCAGAGGCTGCACCCACGCAGGCCTCGCCCGCGCAGAACGCCCCTGCAAGGCGCACTCCCGGCGACAGGCCGCTGCGGGCAATTCCGTCGCAGCCCGAACCGGCGCACAGATAAGTCAATATATCAACATAAATACCGATTTTGGAAACAACCTGGATTATAATCACAGTAGCGTCATTGCTCCTCTCGGCCCTGTTCTCGGGCTGCGAGATGGCCTACGTCACCAGCGACCGCGTCCGTGTCGAGCTCGACACCAAGAACGGCGGTTTCATCGGACGTATTCTCCACCGTTTCTACACCAATGCCGAGATGTTCATATCCACCATTCTGGTGGGCAACAACATCGTGCTCGTCATCTACGGTATGGGCGCCGCAGCTCTTTTGGAGCCGCTGCTGGCAAAGATTTCTCCCAACGACGCTTTCATACTCATCGCGCAGACCCTCATTTCCACCGGTATCATCCTCATAACGGGCGAGTTCTTCCCGAAAACCATCTTTGGCATCAACCCCAACAGCTCGCTCAAGATAGTTGCCTTCCCTCTCTATCTCATCTATCTGATTCTCTATCCCGTATCCTTGTTCACGGCCTGGCTTTCGCGGGTACTGATGCGTATCGCCGGTGTCAAGGACAACCCGCGTCCTCTGCACCTCATCACAGTGGGCGACCTAAACGACTACCTCGAGGAGACCATCGACGACCTCGAGGAACAGAAGCAGACTGTCGAGAACGAAGTCAAAATCTTCCGCAACGCCCTCGACTTCTCCAATACCCATGTGCGCGACTGCATGACGCCCCGCAATGAAATAGTGGCCGTCAACATCGAGACTACCGACCGCGAGGCTCTCGCCGCTCTCTTCACGAGCACGGGACGCTCCAAGATTCTGGTCTATCGCGACGACATCGACACCATCCTCGGCTACATACACGTCAGCGAGCTTTTCGACCCCTCGAAGGACTGGCGCGAGCAGATCAAGCCCGTACTCTACGCCCCCGAGAACCTGATGGCCAACACCATGATGAGGCGACTGCTCCAGCAGAAACGCTCCATTGCCGTCGTCGTCGACGAGTTCGGCGGAACGGCGGGAATGCTCACCCTCGAGGACCTCATGGAGGAAATCTGCGGAAATATCGAGGACGAGCACGACACCTCGCGACTTGTCGCAAGGCAGCTCGATGAGGGAATCTTCGAGTTCTCGGGACGTTGCGAGATTGCCGAAATCAACGAGCGCTTCGACCTTGAAATTCCCGAGGACGATGCCTATCAGACCCTGGCCGGCTACATACTGCACACCACCGGAACCATACCCGCGCAGGGGCAGACAGTAGAGGAGGGCGCATACCGCTTCGATATTCTGAAGAAAAGCGCCAACCGACTGGAACTCATACGTGTCAGCACCATTCAGCCCGACGAGAAAGATGAAGAACAGTAAGGCATATTTCGCCGCTTCGGCGTTGCTCGCCGGAGCGTGTATCGGCATCGCCGCCATGACCTATGTCCGCCTCGGAGGCATAATGGGCTGCGTCATCTTCGCTTTCGGACTCATGTCGGTGGTTTTCTTCGACCTCAAGCTCTATACGGGCAAAAGCCAGTTCGTGTGGGGGCGCCGCCGCCCCGACGACCCCTCGTCGATGAGTTACGGCCAGCTTGGCGCCATCCTGGTGCTGAACATCGTCGGCTGCGCGGCCATGTCGCTGATTGCCGAGCCGGGTGTCGGCGAGGTCAATCCCGATGCGATAGTCGGCAAGCGCCTCAGCGACGGTATCATCCTGAGCGGCCTGCGCGCCATTCCCTGCGGATTCATCATGACCTTGTCGGTGCGCTCGGCACGCACGGGCCTGTGGTGGCCGCTTCTGTTCGGCGTGCCTACCTTCATCATCTGCTCTTTCCCCCACTGCATTGCCGACGTCTACTACTACGCCACTTGCTCTAAGGAACTGCTGACAGCCAATCCCGTGCGTATGGTCGCAGTCTATCTGTCGACCGTTGTCGGCAACTATCTGGGCTGCAACGCCTATCGCATTCTCGGCCCGTTACCTAAGCCGGAACGTTCATAATTCCAGACGTCTTTCGATTCTGTTTCCCGGTGCCATGTTGAGCGAGAACGCGCAGCTGCGTCCGGTGCTTTCCGATTTATACTGTATGTGATAGCGTTCGCGGCCGAAGCAATCGAGCAGCGCACGTCCCTGCGTCATCTCCGCGGTGCGGCGGCTGCCGGCTGTAAGTCGCTCGTTAATCACCACATCGAAGCCAGCAATCTCAACGGCGAGGCTGTATGCGCCGTCTTCGTGGACTCCTTCGAGGCCGAAGCGGTAGACGTTCAGATAGCCGAAATCGTCTACCTGAACGACGATGCCCTGGTCCGACGCGGGAGTGTCGGGCGTGCGGGGTTCGGCCAGTGTGCCGCCGAAAAGGAAGGTGCGGGCGGCGCCGCGCTTCGACGGCAGCGCCGAAGCCGCCACTATCGCAGCAGCAACAACCGCCGCTATGATATAGAACTCAACAGTTTGGAAGATAGTCATCTTTTAGGTTTTGGGCTTTAGGCTTTAGGTTTTGGGTTTTAGGCTTTAGGTTTTGTTTTTTTTGTGTTGGTCCCTCAGTCTTTGCAAACGTCATTAAACTCTAAAGGCAATGTCTAAAGCCTAAAACCCACACTACAAAAGTAACGATTATTTTGGTGTGGAGGAGCAAATACGTTAAAAAGGCAACCAAATAATCATTTTTTATGTTTACATTTGTAATGATAAAACTTATGTATCACCTCATTAACTACAACTATTATGAGAAAATTTGTTGCTGAGGGCGTGGGAACAATGTTCCTCGTTCTGCTCGCCTGCGGTAGCGCCGTGCTTGCCGGCCCTTCCATCGGAGGTCTTGGCATCGGCCTCTGCTTCGGCCTCGTGCTCGTCTGCCTCTGCTATTGCATAGGCAATATTTCCGGTTGCCACGTCAACCCCGCAGTTTCGCTGGCCGTGTGGCTTTCGGGCCGTATGAGCGCAAAAGAATTCGTGGGATACGTTGTCTTCCAGCTCCTTGGCGCAACCATAGGTGCAGGCTTCCTGTTCTGGTTCATGAACATGGTTCCCGAAGGCTTTAACTTCGGCGGCATCACTCCCGGCCGAGGCTACCTGGCCACCAATGTCCTCCAGCCCGGCGCCACTGCCGGCATGGCACTGCTGGCCGAAGCCCTGCTGACCTTCTTCTTCGTTCTGGTAGTGCTTGGCGCCACCGACGCCGGCAAGGGTGCCGGCAAGTTCGCCGGTCTGGCAATCGGTCTGGCTCTCGGCCTCGTCAACATTGTCGGCATTCCCGTCGACAACTGCTCCGTCAACCCCGCCCGCAGCTTTGGCCCCGCCATCTTCTGTCCCGAGGCATGGGGTGACTTCTGGATAATGGTAGTCGGTCCCGTCATCGGCGCCGTCATCGCCGTACTCTGCTGGAAAGTTATTGCCGGCGGTCGCAAGGCCATCGCCTGAGCCCGACTCATAAACACAACAAAGCCCGGCACACCTCCACGTGCCGGGCTTTGTCATGCTTCAGAATTCACGTGGGGAATTGCGCGTTATTTCCGAAAGAGGCCGCAAATTAGAATTACAATCAGATGTCGTTCTTTTTTTGTTACATTAAGCTTTTTGTGTAACTTTGTACCCGAACCCCGCGACCAGAGGTGCCTCAGAGGAGGATTGACACCGGGAATTCGGCTTGCCGCTTGCGCTGCAAGTAATCGGCTTTTGCCGCTTTGCTATTGCAAGGAATAGGGTGGTTCGTTACATACGAAAGGCGTTTACTGCGCTTTATTTCTTGGCCTTCAAAACGTAGGAAATTTTGAATCTGCAGTCAAGGGTGAAGCAATAGTAGATGCCCCTGGGTACGTTTATGCGCTTCCGGCTCATTTCTAATAGAAGTGGGTTGGAGTTATTGCATATACATACTTCGCGGGGTCATTCTACCATTGCTCGTTTCTCTGCAGTGGTATTTCCTACGACCCTGAAGGCGGAATGAGCATGGTGTGGCTCCCCGTTTTTCGTTTATATCCAACCAATCTAATTTGCCATTATGGAGTCAGTGGCTGTAAATCCTTTTGACATTCCATGATAGACAGACTGCGAATGCAAAGTCGTGATGTGGTGGGCGGCAACGTGGAGAAGATTGCCGCGTTGTTCCCTCACTGCGTTACTGAGCGGATAGGCAAGAATGGCACCGCCGAACTTGCCATCGACTTCGACAAGCTCCGTGCGGAGCTGTCGAACGATGCGCTCGAAGACGGCGAGGAACGCTATCAGTTCACTTGGCCCGACAAGCGGGCAGCTTCGCGTCTCGCCAACGAGCCGGTCAATCTGACTCTGCGCCCTTGCCGCGAGGAGTCGGTGGACTTCGACACAACCGAAAACCTATATATTGAGGGCGACAATCTCGATGTCCTCAAAGTCCTTCGCGAAACTTACCTCGGTCGGGTCAAAATGATTTACATCGACCCTCCCTATAATACAGGTAACGATTTCGTCTATAACGACGATTTCGCTCAGGGTAAGGAGGACTTCGAGCAAACCAGTGGTCTGTTTGATGCCGAAGGCAACCAAACAATCGACCCCATGCAGCGCAACACAGAGGCCAACGGTCGCTTTCATACCGATTGGCTAAATATGATATATCCCCGTCTCAAAGTCGCTCGCGACTTGCTTAGCGAAGATGGTGTTATCTTCATATCTATGGACGATAACGAAGTGAAAAATTTGAAAGCCGTTTGCGACGAAATCTTTGGGGCTCAAAACTTTCTTGCTCAGGTTGTATGGGAAAGAGCTTACTCTCCCATAAATTTAATGAAGCACTTTTCTCCGTCACATGACTACATTCTTGTTTATGCAAAAAATCCGGAATTAGCAGAGTGCCGAGGGATTCCTCGCTCTCAGGAAGCTAACGACAGATATTCAAATCCGGATAATGACCCTCGTGGGGTATGGAAACCGAGTGATTTATCCGTTGGACCTGCCGTTGAATCAAATATATATCCAATAACTACGCCCTCCGGGCGTATTGTCGAGCCTCCAGCTGCTCGCAGCTGGAGGCTCTCGCGGAACGCGTTCCGCGAGAGACTCGCTGATAATAGAATTTGGTTTGGACCTAATGGTGATAGCGTTCCGTGTATGAAGCGATTCCTTTCTGAATTGCGAAAAACAGGTATAACACCTATGACCATCTGGAAGTATACCGAAGTAGACCACTCTCAAGCTGCAACACAGAAACTTGCTAAACTGTTTGACGGTAAAAAATATTTCGATTATCCGAAACCAGTCGAACTGCTTAAACGCTGTCTTGCTCTATATACAGCACCTGAAGAATGTATCGTAATGGACTTCTTCAGTGGTAGCGGGACATTCGCACAAGCTGTGATGGAGTTAAATGCTCTCGATGGAGGAAAACGCAAGTACATTTTAGTGCAAGCTCCTGAGAAAATGGAGAATCCTGCGAATGTAGAATTGACGTTTGATACTATTCCTCAATTTGCAGAAGAGCGCATACGCCGTGCCGGAAAGAAAGTTAAGGAGGAAGCGGGTCTGCAAGGTCAAGACTTAGACACCGGCTTTCGTGTTCTCAAACTTGACTCGTCGAATATGGAGGACGTATTCTATACTCCCGATAAGTTTGAGCCGTCGCTTCTTGACAGCCTTGTGGATAACATCAAGGCTGACCGCACCGGCGAAGACCTGCTTTTCCAAGTTATGCTTGACCTTGGCATCGAACTCTCTGCCAAGATTGAGCGTAAGGTCATCGGCTCTGCCGCTTCGCACGGCGAAGAATTTGCAGGTAAGGAGGTGTTCTCCGTCGATGATGACTACCTGCTCGCTTGTTTCGATACTGACGTTAACGAAACTACCATCGAGGAAATGGCGAAGTTGCTGCCGACGCACCTTGTCATTCGCGACGCCTCCGCTGCCAACGACAATGTGCTCGACAACTTCGACCAAATCATCGAATCTTACTCGAACGAAAAGAAAATTACAACCCATATCCTCTAAGCCTCATGAAGTTTCAGTTTAAGATACAAGGGTATCAGACGGAGGCTGTAGAGGATACGGTAAATGTGTTCCGGGGTCAGCCGAAGCGGGACTCGAAGCACTACCGCCGCGATGTCGGCAAGATTGCCAAGGGTACGCTTTTCTCGGAAGACGAGGAAGCAGGCTACCGCAATGCCGACGTGGAACTGACATCTCAGCAGCTTCTCGCCAATATCCGGGAAATGCAGGTCAGAAACCAAATCGTGCCGAGCTCCACTCTTGCCTCCGGGCACGGTGTGGTGAATCTCGACATCGAAATGGAGACCGGCACAGGCAAGACCTACGTCTATATAAAAACGATGTTTGAACTTAACAAGCAATATGGCTGGAGCAAGTTCATCATCGTTGTGCCGAGCATCGCTATCCGCGAGGGCGTGGCGAAATCGTTCCGTATGCTCGAAGACCACTTTATGGAGCATTACGGAAAGAAAGCACGTTGGTTTGTCTATAACAGCTCGAACCTCAATCAACTCGACCAGTTTTCGCAAGACAGCGGAATCTCGGTTATGATTATCAACACCCAGGCTTTTGCGGCATCGCTCAAAGAGGGCGGTCGCTCCAAGGAGAGCCGCATCATCTACTCGAAGCGTGATGAATTTGGCTCGCGCCGTCCGATTGACGTTATTGCCGCCAACCGTCCGATAATCATTATGGACGAGCCGCAGAAGATGGAGGGTGCAGCTACTCAGTCTGCTCTTGCGAAGTTCAAGCCGCTCTTTGTGCTCAACTATTCAGCAACGCACAAGACCAAGCACGATACAATATATGCGCTCGATGCCTACGATGCTTACCGCGAACAACTCGTCAAGCGTATTCAGGTGCAGGGCTTCGAGGTCAAAAACCTCAAAGGTACGAGCGGATATATGTATATCGACGGCATGGTGCTTTCACCCAAGCGTCCGCCGGAGGTGCGTATTGAACTGGAGTGCAAGCGAGCCGACGGCTCTATCCGTCGCGAGGTAAAGAAATTCGCCACCGGCGATTCTCTCTTTGCCGCTTCAGGACTTGCACAATATGATGACTTTATTATCTCTGAAATAAATCCGCGTGGCCGTGGCTACGTCACGTTCCTTAACGGCACGACCATTTATTGCGGTGATGTCGTCGGCGATACCAACGAGGAAGCGATGCAGCGCGTACAAATCCGGCAGACCATCATTGCACACCTCACCAAGGAAAAGGAACTTTTCAACCGTGGCATCAAGTGCCTCTCCCTTTTCTTCATTGACGAAGTGAGCCACTATCGCCAATATGATGAGGACGGCAACGAGGTCAAGGGTAAATTCCAGCGTATCTTCGAGGAAGAATATTCGAGGATTATCAATGATTTCATTACCATCTTCGATACCCCTTACGACTTGTACCTGCGTCGCTTCAAACCATACGAGACACATAAGGGTTATTTCTCTATCGACAAAAAAGGCCGCTCGGTCAATTCTGACACCAAACGTGGCACTGACATATCGGATGACATCTCAGCCTACGATCTTATTTTGAAAAATAAAGAACGTCTGCTAAGTTTCGAGGAACCAACCCGGTTTATCTTCTCCCATTCCGCGCTGCGCGAGGGCTGGGATAACCCGAATGTGTTCCAGATTTGTACGCTGCGCCACAGCAATTCCACCACTGCCAAGCGTCAGGAGGTAGGCCGTGGCTTGCGTATCTGCGTTGACCGCAACGGTATTCGCCAGGATAAGGAACTTCTCGGCGAAGATGTTCACGAGGTGAACCAACTGACCGTGATTGCCAACGAGAGTTACACTGACTTCACTACCGCTTTGCAACGTGAGACACGCGAAGCTCTGCGCGACCGCATCACGGCGGCTTCGCAGGATTATTTCATCGGCAAAGTGGTTTTTGACGCAAACGGAGATAAACATACCATAGATTTGATGGATGCCACTCTCATTTCAGGTTATCTGTATCAGAGCGGATATATTACTCGAAATGGTAATCTGACACCAAAATATCACGCTGATGCAAAAGCTGATGAGTTGATGGTTTTGCCGGAAGATTCTCCTATAAAGAATATTGAGGCAGGTATGCAGAAACTCATTGCAGGTATCTTCAATCCCAAAGTTCTTGAAGATATGGTAGAGGAAGTTTCTCCGACAACTCCGGCAAATGAACTTAATGAAAATTTCACGGATAAACGTTTCCAAAAACTTTGGAACGAGATAAACCACAAGTATGTCTATTCAGTTCACTACGATAGCGAGGAACTGATAGACAAGGCTATCGCCAATTTGAGGAAGAATCTCACCGTCACCAGGCTCCAATATGTCATGGTTACTGGAGAACAGGATAAGGAGGATGTCGCGGAGTTTGAAAGAACCAAGTCTGCGACTCGGGAATTGACCGATGTATGCACCTCTTCTGTTCCATATGATGTAGTCGGCGAAATCGCCCGCGGAGCGCGCCTGACACGACGCTCTGTTGTCAGAATTCTGAAAGGCATCGGAGTGGCGGCTTACATGTTCAGAAATAATCCTGAAGAGTTTATCCGTAATGTTATAAAAGGAATCCGTGAGGAGAAAGCCACGATGATTGTTGACCATATAACGTACAATCCGACAAAGGCAGATCCTTACGACAGCACTATATTCGTGCCGGAGCGTCGGCTGAACATCAACCGGTCGCTCGAACTGTCAAAGCATATAACCCCCTATCTGTCCTTTGACAGCGAGGGCGAAAGGGAATTCGCCGAATCATTGCAAGGGGCAAAAGAGGTGCTGATCTTTGCAAAATTGCCTCGCAAGCTGAAGATTCCGACGCCTGTGGGCAACTATGCACCCGATTGGGCCATCGTCTTCGATGACAATTGCGGAATCCGCCACGTCTTCTTCGTCGCCGAAACAAAAGGCTCGCTTGACAAGATGGAACTCCGAGGCGTAGAACGCTCAAAAACTGAGTGCGCCAAACGCCTTTTCAATTCAATATCGACCAATACGACCCGTTACGGAGTCGTCGACCGCTTCGACCGCCTCTACGACATCATAAATGGCATAGATTAATCTATGTCATTCAGGATGTGTTCGGATTGGCGGTAGGGGAGGGCTGTCAGTCGAAGGCGCCGGAGATAGCTTCGTCGACAGTCTCGGCGGACTGGTCGTCCTGAGTGTTGCCCTCGCAGAGGTCGATTCCGGCGGGGAACTCGAAGCGTGTGTCCTGGGTGTAGGGCAGCGAGGGGTCGTCGTAGACGCGGCGTATGTACTTGCCGTAGATGGGGAGTGCCATGGATGCGCCCTGACCCTGTGCCATGTTGTTGAAGTGTATGTAGCGTTCTTCGCCGCCTACCCATGTGGCGCTGACGAGGTCGGGTGTGAATGCCATGAACCAGCCGTCGGCGTTGTCGTTGGTGGTGCCTGTCTTGCCGCCCATCTGCGCGGTGAGGCTGTAGGGCGGACGGCGCAGGCGGTTGCCCGTGCCGCTGTCGACGACGTTGAGGAGCACCGAGAGGATGCGGTAGTAGCCTTTCTGCGTTATCACTTCGGTCTGCGAGGGGGCAAAGTCGCTGATTATATTGCCGTTGGCATCGGCTATTGCGGTGACGTAGACGGGGTCGGAGCGCATGCCGTTGTTGGCGAAGGCACTGTAGGCCGTAACCATCTCCTTGACCGACACCTCGCAGGGGCCGAGGCAGAGACTCTTGACCGGGGGCAGGCTGTTGGTGATGCCGTAGGAATGCATACGTTTGACGAGCTCGGCGGGGCTGAGGCGGTCCATGATGCGGGCAGAAATCCAGTTGTTGGAGTTGGTGAGTGCCCAGCGGAGGTCGACCATCTCGCCGACGCGGGCGCGGCTTGCGTTGCGCGGCTGCCATACGCGGCCGTTCTCGTCGTAGAGTGTGGGCTGCTCGTTAAGCATCATTGTGCAGGGGGTGAAGTCGGTCTCGAAGGCGTAGGTGTAGAGGAAGGGTTTGATGGTCGAGCCGACCTGACGGCGTCCGGTGGACACCATGTCGTACTGGAAGAAGCGGAAGTCGGGGCCGCCGACGTAAGCCTTGACGAATCCGGTTGTGGGGTCCATGCTCATGAAGCCCGTGCGCAGGAAGCTCTTGGTGTAGAGCAGCGAGTCGCGGGGCGTCATCACCGTGTCGACCGGTCCGTCGTAGCTGAAGACGGTCATCTCGAAGGGCGTGTTAAATTCGGCTTCGAGTTCCTCCCGGGTCTTGCCGGCTATGCGGGCCACGCGGGCGCGCTCGCTCTGGCGCACGGCGTTGCGGATGAGCGTGGCGCGCATGTTGTCCGAGAGCTCGCCGCGGTTCGAGGTGTAGGGAGCTGCAGAGCTGCCGCGCTTCTCGCGGAAGAACTGGCGCTGGAGGTCCTGCATGTGCTCGCGCACGGCCTCCTCGGCGTAGGTCTGCATACGGGAGTCGATGGTGGTGAATATCTTGAGGCCGTCGTTGTAGATGTCGTATTTTGTGCCGTCAGGCTTGCGGGTCTTCTCGGCCCATCCGTAGAGGGGGTTGTTGGCCCAGGCGATGGAGTCGTCGACGTAGCGCTGGCCGTCCCACGAGGGGTAGTCGGAGCGCACGGGGCGCTTGGCGGTCAGGTAGCGTCGCAGCTCCTCGCGGAAGTAAGGCGCGAGGCCTTCCTTGTGGTCGACGCGGCGGAAGTCGAGCTCAAGGGGCTGGCTGCACAGGTTCTCGTACTCTTGGC
>JAIDUY010000407.1 GCA_029059965.1 Muribaculaceae bacterium | reverse complement strand
GCTGCCCATGGGTGTGCCGAGGAGCTTGGCGAGGACGGACTGGTCGCTGTTGCGCGAGAGTGTTGCGGCCTTGCCTACAGCAGTGGTGTCGAGGAAGCTGCGGAGGTTGCGGTCGGTAATCTGCGAGAGAGCTGCGGTGCCGTTCTCGACAACGAAGCGAGCGTCGGCAGCGACTGCGTCAAGGCCTTCGGTGGTGTTGAGGCCTACAACAGCGTTCTCGACAGCGTTTGCGGCAGCGATGCGGTCCTCCTGGGAGGGTTCGATGCGTACGTAGATGTAGTCGACCTGACGGCGCTCTTCGTCGACGGCGTAGTTGCTGCGGCGGGAGTTCCAGAGAGCCTGTACGTCGGCGTCGGAGAATTCGATGTCGTCATCGGCCACGGCGGAGGCGTCCTTGACGGCGTATGCGATGTGGCGGGTAGCAGCCACGTTGTCGTATGCGGCCTGTGCGTCGAGCTTATTGTAGGTGAACAGTCCCGACATGAGGCGGCCGAACTTGGCGCCGAGGAGCTGGTTCTCGATTTCGGTTTCGGTTTCGCGCCACATCTGACCGATCTGAGCGCCCTCTTCGGGAGTGCGGCCGTAGCGTGCGGGGTTGCTCACGGCGTCGGCGACAGCGTGTGCGTCGGGGGCGGAGAGGCCGAGGGCGCCGGATACGCTGGCAATCATGCGTGCTGCAAGAGGATGCTGTGCGGTGCCGAACATTGCTTCCTCAAGCTCACCGTCGGTAACGACGATGCCGAGGTTCTCGTATTCCTTGTTCATCAGGCCTTCAGCCACGAGGGAGTTGAGAGCCTGAGCTGCCAGCGCGTCGGAGCTGACGTTGCGGCCCTCGGCGCGTGTCTGCTCCGAAAGCTGAGAGATGCGGTTCTGGTAGTCCTGGTACTCGACGGTCACGCCGCCGGCCTTGGCCACTGTAGTCTGCGAGCCGAAGTATGTGCGGCCGGAGGTCAGGAAGTCGCCAAGAATGAACGCAAGCAGTGCCACGATGATGATGACGAACAGCAGCACCGACTTGTTTCTGATTTTCTCTAAGGTTGCCATTTTATATTGTGTGGTTTATTATTGTTTCATGCTTTAATGCCAAAAAGCGCACAAAGATAAGTAAAAATCGGCATTGTATCAAGATTTGGCGAAAAAAAGCATGCTTAGAGAGCGTTTAAAATCACTCGGCGGCTCCGAGGCAGTCGGCAAAAGCCTTGCGGAGGTCGTCGACGCGGTCGAGTTTCTCCCATGTGAAAAGTTCGACCTCGCGGGTGAAGGGCCGGCATCCGTGGTCGCGGAATGTCTTCACGACGGTGCGCGGAGTGCGTCCCATGTGGCCGTAGGATGCTGTCTCGCGATAGATGGGCGCGCGGAGCTTGAGGCGCTCCTCGATGCCGTAGGGGGTCATGTCGAACAGGGGCTTGACGCGCTCGGCGATGGCGGCGTCGGTCAGGGGCACGCGGGCGGTGCCGAAGGTGTCGATGTGCAGGCTCACGGGCTCGGCCACGCCGATGGCGTAGGCCACC
>JAIDUY010000406.1 GCA_029059965.1 Muribaculaceae bacterium | reverse complement strand
GGGGTAGGAGTCGCCGGCAAGTATGGCGGCGGTGATTACCTTGGCCGACACGCCGCGTACTTCTTTCTTGCGGAAGCGGGGATCGACGGGCGAGTTGTCCTCGAACCACTGGGCTTCGGACGACAGGATTTCAGTGCGCTCGCTGGCCTCGTTGTTCTTGAAGTTGACGATGCTTTCCCATGCGCCGGTCATGCCCAGGGGATCGCCGTAGCTTTCGATGAAGCCGTTGATGAAGTCAACCTGCGACACGGTGTCCTCGGCCCATTCGATGGAGTAGCGGTCGAAGGTGGCGAGGTCGCCGGTGGTATAGAAGTCGATGAGCGAGCGGATGATGGAGCGCTGGGCGTCGTTCTCGGCGTAGACGGCGGCGCTGTCGAGGTTTTCGACGATGTGTGCGATGGCTTCGCCGTAGAGTCCGCCCAGGCGGTAGGGCTGCTCGACAATCTGTCCGTTCTCCTTGACAACGCGGGTGTTGAGGCCGTAGGAGATGGGGGTGGAGTCGTTGGGAACCTTGATGGAGGCGTAGTATGCCTCGACTTCGGCCTGGGTCAGGCCGGGACCGTAGAGGTTGTTGGCGGAGGTCTGGATGAGGTCCTGGCCTACGGCCTGGTTGACGCGCTTGGCATCGAGTTCGGGATTGAAGATGACTTCGACGAGCTCGGCGGTGCCTTCGGGGGCTGTTCCCTCGGGAAGGGCGGCTATGCGGCCTTCGAGGAACTCGCGGCTGAATGCGGGGGTGAACTTGTCGGTGCTGTAGTGGTGATGGATGCCGTTGCCGAACCATACCTGCTTGACGTAGGTCTCGAAGGCCTTGAAGTCGGGGTCTTCGCGGTCGCCGTCGTAGTTGGTGTAGACGGCTTCGAGGAGATTGCGCATGGCAAGGTTGTGGACGTTGTTCTGATCCCAGAGGATGTCACGGCCCCAGAGGGCGGCCTCGGTCAGATAGTAGACCAGAATCTTCTGATTCAGAGTCAGATTCTCGAAATCGGGCACTTTGTAGCGGAGAACCTCTATGTCGGCGAAGCGGTCGACGACGTAGTCGAAGTCGTCGGCAGGTGCCTGGGCGGCCTGCTTGCCGCATGATGATGCGAGCATTGTCATGGCGATGGCGCTGACGGTGAGTAATTTTTTCATTATAGGTGATATTGAATGGTATATAATTCGCTATTTTTCGGGCTTTATGCCTTCGGCGATGAGGAAGGGCGCCGTCGGCGAGCCGCAGGCGGCCACGTGCTCGGGCGTGCCTTCGGCGATGATGCGTCCGCCGCCCTCGCCGCCTTCGGGACCCATGTCCACCAGATGGTCGGCGCAGCGTATGACGTCGATGTTATGCTCGATGACAAGCACGGTATTGCCCTTGTCCACCAGGCGGTTGAGGATGTTCATCAGGGTGCGGATGTCGTCGAAGTGGAGGCCGGTGGTGGGCTCGTCGAGGATGAAGAGGGTCTTGCCGGTGTCGCGCTTGGCAAGTTCGGTGGCGAGCTTGACGCGCTGATTCTCGCCGCCCGACAGGGTCGACGAGGGCTGGCCGAGCTTGATGTATCCGAGGCCGATTTCCTCGAGTACCTTTATCTTCTTGAGGATGTGGGGAATACCGGCGAAGAACTCCACGGCCTGGCTGATGGTCATGTCGAGTACGTCGGCGATGGACTTGCCCTTGAAGCGCACCTCGAGGGTCTCGCGGTTGTAGCGCCGTCCGTGGCATTCCTCGCAGGGCACGAGAACGTCGGGCATGAAGTTCATCTCGATGGTCTTGTAGCCGTTTCCGGCGCAAGCCTCGCATCGTCCGCCTGCGACGTTGAACGAGAAGCGCCCGGGCTTGTAGCCGCGTATTTTGGCTTCGGGCAGGCCTACGTAGAGGTTTCGAATGTCGGTGAACACGCCCGTATATGTGGCCGGATTGGATCGCGGCGTGCGTCCCAACGGACTTTGGTCGACGGTCACGACCTTGTCGATGTTCTCTATGCCATCGATGCTTTCGTAGGGCAGGGGCTCGGTGAGCGAGTTGTAGAAGTGCTTGCTCAGGATGGGCTGGAGGGTGGCGTTGACGAGGCTCGACTTGCCGCTTCCGCTGACGCCGGCCACGACGGTGAGTGTGCCAAGAGGCAGAGTGAAGTCGACATTGCGCAGGTTGTGGCCCGTGCAGCCGTGCAGGCGGATGGTCTTGCCGTGGCCCTGGCGCCGTGTTTCGGGTGTGGCTATGCAGGCGGCGCCGTTGAGGTAGCGTGCCGTGACGGTGTCCGAGCGAAGCATCTCGGCGGGCGTGCCCGCGAACACTACCTCGCCGCCCTTGCGTCCGGCCCCGGGGCCGATGTCGACAAGGTAGTCGGCCTGGAGCATGATGTCCTTGTCGTGCTCGACCACGATAATGGTGTTCGAGGCGTCGCGGAGCCGTTTGAGCGATTCGATGAGGCGGTGGTTGTCGCGCTGGTGCAGACCGATGGATGGCTCGTCGAGGATATAGAGTACGTTCACAAGCTCCGAGCCGAGCTGTGTGGCAAGGCGTATGCGCTGGCTCTCGCCGCCGGAGAGCGTGGCCGAGTTGCGGTTAAGCTGGAGGTAGTCCAGACCGACGTCCTGCAGGAAGCGCAGGCGTGTGGCGATTTCCTTGATGATTTCGGAGGCTATCTTGCGGTCGCGGCTGTCGAGTCGGTCGAGCACGGTATCGGCCCACTGACGCAGGCGGCCTATGTCCATGCGGGCCAGGTCGGCGATGTTGTGGCCGTCGACGAAGAAGTGGAGCGCCTCGCGGTTGAGGCGGTCGCCCTTGCATTCGGGGCAGGTGCAGCGGCTGATGAACTGGCCGCTCCACTTGCGCGCCTTGTAGCCGGCGTCGTCGTCCTGCTGGTTCTCTATATATTTGAGGATGCCGTCGAAGCTTCGGAAGAAATCGAACGAGGCCATCGTGTAGCCTTCGAGTCTCGGTACGGATGCCGTGCCGTTGAAGATATCGTCGACGACCTCGTCGGTGAGCTGTCCGAAGGGCGTGTCGATGCTGAAGCCGTGGTTCTCAAGAATGGCGCGTATCTGTAGGAATATCAGCGATTCGTGGTACTTGCCGAGCGGCACGATGGCACCCTTGGCTATGCTCAGTGTCTCGTCGGGAACGATTTTGGCGCGGTCGACGATGTTCACGTAGCCCAGGCCCTTGCAGCGCGGACAGGCGCCCTGTGGCGAGTTGAACGAGAAGTTGTGGGGCGCCGGGTCGTGGTACGATATTCCGGTCTCGGGGTCGACGAGTTCCTGGCTGAAGTAGGCCACGGCGTCGGCGTCGACGTCGTAGACCATCATCTCCTTGTCGCCCTGCACGAGTGCTTTCTGCACCGATTCGAGCAGCCGCTCGCGGTCTTTATCGCTGGCTGTCAGGCGGTCGACGACAAGCTCTACCGAGTGGTTGCGGTAGCGGTCGAGGCGCATGCCCGGTTCGATTTCGCGCAGTTCGCCGTCGACGCGCACGCGCAGGTAGCCCTTGCGGGTCAGCTGCTCGAACAGCTCCTTGTAGTGGCCCTTGCGGTTCTTGACCAGCGGGGCGAGCATGTAGAGGCGGCGTCCGTTGTAGCGGTCGAGGATGAGGTCGACGATTTTTTCGTCGGTATATTTCACCATGGGCTTGCCGGAGGCGTAGCTCACGGCGTGGCCGGCGCGGGCGAACAGCAGACGCAGGAAGTCGTAGATTTCGGTAGTGGTGCCGATGGTGCTTCGGGGGTTGCGGTTCACGGTCTTCTGCTCGATGGCAATGACGGGGCAGAGGCCGGATATGTGGTCCACGTCGGGGCGCTCGAGGTTGCCGAGCATATTGCGGGCATAGGCCGAGAATGTCTCGATGTAGCGTCGCTGTCCCTCGGCGAAGATGGTGTCGAAGGCAAGGCTCGACTTGCCGCTGCCGCTCAGACCGGTGACGACGGTCAGGGCGTCGTGGGGTATGTCGACGTCGATGCCCTTGAGGTTGTTGACGCGTGCGCCTACAACGCTGATGACCCCGCAGGTGCCGTCGTCGGCAGCTACGGGTGTCGGGTGTTTCTGTTCAGTACTATGATTATCTGTTCGTTCGTTCATTATCTGTCTGTCCAGTTCGGATTGAACGTGTTGGTTCCGGCAGTCCGTCGCGACAGCGACTCGCTTGTCGGGATGCGCACCTTGTAGGTCTTTCCGTTTCTGTTGGTCAGTTTCTTCGCTCTTATCCAGGGATTCTCGTCGCGCAGCTGGGCGTAGCTGATGCCCTGACGGCGGGCCCATGCGGGCCAGTCGGCCACCGGGCCGTTCACTTCTACCTCGCGGTATTGGCGCGGCTGATAGAGCTGGTCGTCGCGCAGGTGGAAACCGTAGGCCGAGGGCTGCTCCATCACGGTCTTCATGGCCATGATGCGGTAGGGGTAGCGGGTTGTCTCCTCTGTCAGGTAGAGGTCGAGCGAGCTGTCCTGTCCCTGCTTCTCGAGCTCGCCTGTGATGCGGGCGTTGCCTCCGTTGTAGGCCGCCATCACCGAGGGCCAGTTGCCCAGACGGCGGTAGGAATTCTTGAGATAGCGGCACGCTGCGGCGGTGGCCTTCTCGATGTTGTAGCGTTCGTCTACCTCTTCGTTCACCTCAAGTCCGTACTCGCGGGCCGTGGTGGGGATGAACTGCCAGAATCCGGCCGCCTTGGCGGGGGAGTAGGCGCGGGGATTGAGTGAGCTTTCCACGCATGCCAGATAGAGGATATCCTGAGGGACGCCGTTGTCACGAAGTATGCGCGACATCTCGGGGAAGTAGCGGTTGGCGCGCTTGATGATGAGCATGGTGGTGCCGTGGGTGTAGACGATGGAGCTGAGCTCGCGGTCGAAGCTCTCGTACATGTCGGAGCGGTCGAGGGAGATGTTCTCGGAACATATGGTGACCGAGGCGGGAATCTCGGGGCTGTAGACGTCCGAGAATCTCACGGGGGTGCGCTGTGCGTTTGCGCCGAGGCCGATGGCCGCGGCAAGGAGTACGGCGGTGGCCGTGCGTGCTATGCTTGCTTTCATTTGTATGTCGTGGGTATGTGTTAGCAGAACTTGGGGGAGTGGGGGCGCCAGGTCTATTCCTCGCTCTCGCTACCGCCTCCGGTGGTGCCTTCCTTGTAGCCGATGATGTTGATGTCGCCGGCGCGCTTGTAGCGCACACCGTCGGCACCCTCGGCCTGAATGACGTAGTAGTAGACGCCTGCGGGAACGTAGCGGCCGCCGTAGCGTCCGTCCCATCCCTCGGCGGGGTCGGTGCTGGAGAACAGCTGTGTGCCCCATCGGTTGAAGATGTGGCACTCGTAGCTGACGAGGCGCTTGTAGATCACTTTC
>JAIDUY010000405.1 GCA_029059965.1 Muribaculaceae bacterium | reverse complement strand
ATGGAGGGCTCGTTGATAACGATTTTGTCGTTATGGATTATAATCGTGTTGGCTGTACCAAGGTCGATTGCTATTTCCTTTGTGAGTGAGAAAAGTCTCATTTAGTCTGTTGGGATATTAGGAGGAAAGTTGGGTTCGATATTTATTGGGGCAATCAGTGGCGGAAGTGGCGGAAACCGGTCATCACCATGGTGAGGCCGTGCTCGCGGCAGTAGTCGACGGAGTCGGTGTCGCGGATGGAGCCGCCGGGCTGGATGACGTAGCGCACGCCGGCCTTGTGGGCAATCTCGACGCAGTCGGCGAAGGGGAAGAATGCGTCGGAGGCCATGACGGCGTCCTCGAGGTCGAGATTGAAGCTGTGTGCCTTGTCGATGGCCTGACGCAGGGCGTCGACGCGCGAGGTCTGGCCCACACCGGAGGAGATGAGACGTCCGTCGCGGGCAAGCACGATGGCGTTGCTTTTGCTGTGCTTCACGATTTTGTTGGCCAGAATCATGTCGGCGGCAACGGCCTCGGAGGGCTCGGCGCCGGCGACGAGCTTGAAGTCGGCTGGCGTCTCGGCCTTGAGGTCGGGCTGCTGCACGAGCACGCCGCCGAGGGCGCTGCGCATACGGTCGGTGCGGACGGGCACCTCGCGGCGGCGCAGGACGATGCGGTTCTTTTTCTGGAAGAGGATTGCGAGAGCGTCGTCGCTGTATTCGGGGGCGATGATGACCTCGAAGAAGAGCTTGCCTATTTCGGCTGCGGCATTGGCCTCGATTTTGCGGTTGGCCCAATCACGCCGCCGAATGCGCTGACGGGGTCAGCCTCGAGGGCTGCCGTCCATGCTTCGAGCATGGTGGGGCGGCAGGCCAGTCCGCAGGCATTGTTGTGCTTGAGGATGGCGAGCGCGGGTGTTTCGAACTCGTCGATGAGCGCGGTGGCGGCGTCGATGTCGAGGAGGTTGTTGTAGGAAATCTCCTTGCCGTGGAGCTGTTCGAACTCACGGTCGAAGTCACCGTAGAAGCAGGCTGCCTGATGGGGATTCTCACCGTAGCGCAGGGCCTTGGCTCCGTCGACGGCCACGCGGAGGGCCGAGAACTTGCCGGGCTCGGGGGCGGCATGGCCGGCGAACCAGTTGCAGATAGCCGAATCGTAGCCGGAGCTTACGGCAAAGGCGCGGTAGGCCAGGAAGAGGCGCTCGTCGGCTGTGGTGGCGGCGCCGTGGGCCTCGAGGATTCCCTCAAGGCAGGCGTATTCGTTCTTGGAGGGGATGATGACGGTGTCCTTGTGGTTCTTGGCGGCGGCGCGGATGAGCGAGATGCCGCCGATGTCGATTTTCTCGATGATGTCTTCGAAGGAAGCGCCGGAGGCGACGGTGTCCTCGAAGGGATAGAGGTCGACGATGACAAGGTCGATGGGGTCGATGGCGTGTTCGGCCATCTGGGCGATGTCGCCCTCGTTGTCGCGGCGGGCAAGTATGCCGCCGAAGACTTTGGGATGGAGTGTCTTGACGCGGCCTCCGAGGATGGAGGGATAGCCTGTCAGGTCTTCGACTGCCGCACAGGGTATGCCGAGATTTTCGATGAACGAGCGACTGCCGCCGGTCGACAGCAGCTTGACGCCGGCTTCGTGCAGGCGGCGTACTATCGTGGCGAGGCGGTCTTTATCGTAAAC
>JAIDUY010000404.1 GCA_029059965.1 Muribaculaceae bacterium | reverse complement strand
CACGACGTTGACGTTGCCGTTGATGAGGTATTCGGACACAACGGGATAGGTGGCGTCGGGGATGGTGGTGATTTCGTGGCTTGTGCCGATGTTGTAGTGAACCATTGTGAGCGAGTAGTCGCTGGGATAATCTTCCTGGAAAGAGTAGAGACGCTGGTTCTCACCGGCTCCGAGGGGCCACATGCCGGAGGTGGAGCCTGCGATTACCTGACCCTGGTCGTTGCGGATTTCGCCGCTGGAGGGAGTCTGAGTGCCGCGGAAGAGGGGCTGACGCTCGGCAGTGGGGTTGGCGGGGTCGAAGAGGTAGATGCCGCCCTGCTTGTCGCCCCAGTCGGCTACAAGGAGAGTACCGTCCTCGAGGGTTGCACCGCGCCAGCAGGAAGCGCCGACGCTGAGGTCCCATACGCCGCTCTGGTAGGGCGTGTCGTTCTGAGGTTCGAGCATGGCGTTGTACTGCATGATGCCTCGGTTGCCTGCGTTGAGAGTGAAGTAGGCGTTGCCGAAGTGGGGCGATGCGGGATTGTTGTCGACGGCGACGCCGTTACCGGCGGTTTCGACGCTCATGAGCTGCTTGATGCCTGCGACAGCCTTGTTCTCGACCACTACTTCCCAGGTGTATTCACCATCGGGGAATTCAACGGTGTCGAAGTTGAAGTTGTAGGTGTTCTCGCCGCGGTTGAACTGCTGCGAGGGCAGGTCGACAACGGTGTCGTCGGCGCCGCGCAGACGGATGTGTGCTGTGGCGTCGTCGGTGAGGGAGAACCTGAGGACGATGCCGCGGGGGCCGGAGAGTTCCTGCTGGCTCAGGGCGAAGGCGTAGGCCGGGGTGGCCACGGGCTGCTCGACGCCGCGGGTGGTCATGCGGGTGAGCTTGCCGTCGCCGCGGAGGAGGTAGAGGGTGATGTAGGCTGCCGTCACGGCGTCTTCCTCGTCGCGCTCGACCTCGGTCTTGCCGACGGCGGCGCTGATGCCTTCGACGGCCTTGATATCGGTGTTGGCGGTGCCGATTGTCACGGCCTTGTCGAGGCCGTCGGTGATGTCGAGCAGACGGATGCCGATGTTCTTGCCGTCGGCGTCAAGAGCGGGAGCCACCATCATGGAATGACCGGCGTAGCGGAAGAAGGCGCCCTGTGCGGTGGCGTCGGACAGCAGGTCGGAGGGGACTTCGGTGAAGGCGCCCATGTTGTTGATGGAGTATTCGCGGGTCTTGTTCTTCGCGCTCTGGGTGATGAATTTCTCGGAGCTCAGGGGCGATACGGTGAAGGTGAACTCCTCGAGGTCGTCGACATTGAAGTAGTCGCACACTTCGGCGTTGTTGCTGAACGATTCGGAAGCCTTGGCACCGTCGACGATGTCGATGATGGTGAAGAAAATCTTGCGGTTGTAGTACCACGAAGCCGACGACAGCAGCATGCGGCCTTCCCGGTATGTGCCGGAGTAGGACATTGTCTGTCCGGTCCATGCCTTGAAGAGGTTGCCGGTCATCTGAGTGGAGAACCAGTTGCGGGGGTCGCCTGTGGGCACGCCGTTCTCGTCGTTGGCCCAGCGGTAGATTTTGCATTCGCCGCGGGTCTCGCCTTCCTCGACTTCACCGTCGGTGAGGTGGCACAGCTCCATGGAGCAGCCGATGAGGTATCCGTCGGCGGTCACCTGGATGTCGGCCAGCGCACGGTCGGTGCCCTCGCAACCTTCGGTCGACACTACGGCAAGGGTCGAGAGGTTGCCGCCGTCGATGACAGCGACGGTGGGCTTGTTCTCGGCGTCGAAGGCCAGGACGTAGAGCTTGTTGTTGCGGGTGATGAAGCGCTTGACGGTCTTGCCCTTGAGCGAGGAGATGGACTTGTCGGTGAAGGTGCGCTTGAACGAGTACTCGGGAGCGGCGAAGATGCCTTCGGCGCCGGCTGCCTCGTCGGGATAGTCGGAGTATGTCACCACCGGGGGCACGTAGTCCTCGCTCACCATGTAGATGCGGGGGTATGTGGTCTTGCCGGCCTCGACGGTGAAGGGGCCGCAGAGGTCCTCCTCGGCTTCGAGATAGCCGGGAGCGGTGACGGTGACGGTGTACTGGCCGGGTTCGAGGTGCGAGAACACGAATGCGCCGTTGAACTCGTCGTCGGTGGTGTAGCGGCTCACTTCGTTGCCGTCGCGGTATAGGATTACCTCGGCGTTGTTGACGGGCTTGTTGGCGTCGGGCGAAGTGGCCGAGCAGTTGTAGTACGCGTGGCGGAAACGTTCGTGGCGGTCGCGCACGATGCCGTAGAGCTCGCCTGTGCTCTCGTTGGTGTCGATGCCGAGGATGGCGGCGATGCCGCGGGCATAGCCGTCGCCTTCGTGGCGGCATACGTCGACGTTCATGGCGCGGTGGCGTGCGGGCTGGTAGGTGTGGAAGTAGCCTTCGCAGAGGAAGCCCAGGACGCCGTGGCGGAGAACGCCGTAGTAGCCCTTGTAGGTCTTTCCGTCGATGTTGTTGACGGCGTAGTCGCCGTGCCAGAAGTCGATGTCGTAGTAGAGGGCGGGATTATCCATGCGGAAGTTGCTCCAGCACTGGTGCTCGTCCTGATAGGCGAAGGGCCACAGGGTCTTGCAGGCCGTGTCGGCGCCTTCGGTGAATGCCACGCCGTTCTCGCCGCGCACGAAGAGGGCGGGGTAGTTGGTGTTGTTGCCGTCGACGTGGGCGTTGGAGTGCACGGAGATGAAGAAGTCGAAGTTGTTTCGCTCCACCTCGCAGCAGATTTCGTAGAGGTTGCGGTTGAAGGCGCGCTCATTCTCGGTGTCGCTCAGGGGGTACGGGCCGAGTTTGACGTGGCTCATGACGATGTTGTTGTTCATGTCGAGGGCCGCGCCGACGCGCGTGGGATTGGGGTTGGTCTGGTTGAGGGTGGGGTCGAACTTGAGGCCGTATTCGCGCAGACGGTCGACGAGGCCGAGGCACTTCCATAGGTTGGTGTTGGATTCGAAGAAGCCGGTGGTGTCGGGGGCTGCGGGGTTGTAGGGTCCGTGCTTGATGGTTGCCATGGCGCGGTCGCCGCCTGTCCACGAGCCGTGGCCGGGATTGACGTAGACGCGGATTTCGTCGACGGGTTTGTCGGCGGCATAGGCGGCGCCTGCGAGTGCCAGCGCCGATATGACGAGTATGTTACGTAGTTTCATCGTTGCGGGCGTTTATTTGGGGACGTTGAGGATGTACATTTCGCCGTCGGTGGTAGTGAAGCTGATGCGGCCGGGAGCGGCGGCGGGCAGTACGGCGATGAGCGAGGGCTCGGTAAGGGTCTGGAACTCGGTTCCGTCGGCAGCGGCGGCGATGATGCGGCCTTCGTAGGTCACCACGCCGTCGTCGTGGGTCTGCATGCCGACAACGGTCTCGTTGTCATACCATACGGGGGCATAGAGGTAGCCCAGGCGGTGCATGTCGGTGCCGTCGATGCGGCAGGTGTAGGTGCCGTAGCCGGCGGCGAAGAAGAGCAGGCGGGTGCCGTCGGGGCTGACAGAGGGCCAGAGGTAGCTCATGCCCCGGGTGCCCAGGGGCGAGGCAAGGCGGCGTGTGCCGTCGACTGTGAGGTAGAGCAGGCCGCGCTCGATGCTGGGAACGGGGCGGCTGACTGCGGCTGCGGCTTCGCGTCCGAGCACATGGTCGGAGGCACGGCCGGCGTCGATGGTGGTGGCGACGTTGCCGCGCAGCTCGACGGCCTCGAGGGTGCGCGAAGGAGCGGCTATGGTGGTGGTGGCGCCGGTGGCGAGATTATAGTTCTTTACGGCCACATGGCGGCGGTGGGAGGCGTCGGTGCTTGCCTCGCGGAATACGATTCCGCTGCCGTCGGAGGTGAAGGCGATGTCCATCATCGAGCCGGTGCGCGACACGGTGCGGACGCGGTCGGAGGAGCGGTCGACAACCTTGAGGGTTCCGTCCATGTCGGAAAGGACTATGGTGCCTCCGTCAGGGCTGAGCATTGCCTGGTCGGCGCGGACACCCATCGGAAGACGTACCTTTTCCATCGACCGGACCTGAAGCAGCTGTGCGCCTGCGCCGAACACGGTCACAACGGCTACTGCCACAGTAAGCAGGATTTTCTTCATGGTAGAAATATTAAGGGTTAGTTATTCGGTTTAGTTACCTTATAGTATAATTGCACTCAAAGTTAGCGATTTTCCCCGTCTTGAAAATAAAATTGCGATTTATTAACATAATTTAATTTGCCGCCTGCGCGCAACGGCTGCCGCGCCGGCCTGCGCCCGCAGCAAACTTATCGCAGCAAACTTTTTGACAAAATGTCGATATTTAGGTGGGCGATAGGTTGAAATCAAAAAAAAGTTTGTATTTTTGCAGCGCACACACGATGCCTTGACAAAAACATGAAAAAGACAATACTCCTAACTCTGGCGCTGTTCGCGGTATCCATGCTGTGGGTATCCGATCTTCGTGCCCAGGACGCCAACCGCAAGGTGCAGGTTGCCGGAATCGCTTTCTACAACTTCGAGAACCTCTTCGACACCATCCCCAACAATCCCGAGGGTCGCGACGAGGAGTTCACTCCCGGCGGCCAGCGCCAGTGGGACGGCCGCAAATACCGCATCAAGGTGCATAACCTGGCCTATGCCATCTCGCAGTTCAAGACCCGCACCACGCCCTACGGCCCGGCCATCATCGGCGTGAGCGAAATCGAGAACCGCAGCGTCATGGAAGACGTCATCAACGAGCCCGAGCTCCGCGACCTCAACCTCCGCATCGTACACCACGACTCGCCCGACGCCCGCGGCGTCGACGTCGGCCTGATATACAATCCCCGCTACTTCCGCGTCGAGAACGTCACCAACCACCGTCTGCACGCAGTGCCCTTCCGCACCCGCGACCAGATGTGCGTGGTCGGCAGCCTCCTCGGACAGCAGATTGCCGTGATTGTCAACCACTGGCCCTCGCGCCTCGGCGGACAGGAACGCTCCGAACCCAACCGCGTGGCAGCCGCCGAGCTCAGCAAGAGCATCGCCGACTCGCTCTGGCGCGTCAATCCCGAAATCGGCGTCATCGTAATGGGCGACCTCAACGACGACCCCATGGACAAGAGCTGCGCTCAGATTCTCGGCGCTAAGAAGGACCGCGACGGAGTCGGCGAACACGGCTTCTACAACCCGTGGTGGCGTATGCTCGACCGCGGCATCGGCACCCTGGCCTACAAGAGCAGCTGGAACCTCTTCGACCAGATTATCATCTCGGGCAACCTCGCCAACGGCCCCGAGGACCGCTGGCACTTCTTCGAGGCCCGCGTGCTCAACTTCGACTTCCTCAAGGACACCGAAGGCACTCGTCAGGGATATCCCAGACGCACATTCGCTGCCGGAAGCTTCCTGGGCGGATACTCCGACCACTTCCCCACCGAAATCTTCCTGCGCCGCTACGTGACACGCTGAGTCCGCACCCCGCAAAAGCACACAACAAACTTCATTTAATAATATCAGTATGAAAAAACTTTTACTCACTTTCGCACTTATCGTTGCAATGGTTCTCGGCGTTTCCGCCCAGACCGTAGTAGAGTGCAAGAGCCTGACCGTTCCCGGTACTACCACCGTCAGCGGCTACACCTTCGACATCCAGAAGAACAACGGCTCCACCGCTCCCGCCCTCCGCAATGACGGTTCCATCCGCCTCTATGCCAAGGGCACTCTGACAGTTTCCGGCACCAAGCTCACCAAGATTGTCATCACCCTCGCTCAGGATGCCAAGTACCGCTACACCGAGTTCACTCCCAGCACCGGCTCCCTCAACCCCGCACAGGCTGCAGGCGACACCGAAATCACATGGGTAGGCGACGCTTCTTCCGTAACCTTCACCGTTGGTGACAAGGCTACCTGGGGCGAAGACGGCGCCGATAAGGCAGGCCAGATCCGCTTCACCTCCGTCACCGTTTACGGCGAAGGCGGCGGCGACACCCCCAATCCCGGTACTCCCAACTACTACAAGGCTACCAGCGTGACTGCCGGCAACTCCTACGTATTCGTAGCAGGCGGCAAGTACAACATGCTCTTCGACCGCTCCTACGGCTACATGAGCACCACCGACCTCCCCGCAGGCGCAACCGACAGCTTCGAAGGCGCAGCCGACGCAGCCATGAAGTTCACCGCAGTGGCAGGCGGCTACAACATCACCACCACCGGCGGCAAGATGCTCGGCGCCAAGGAAGGCTACAAGACTTTCGACACCTCCGACGAAAGCGCTGCCAACCGCGTTTGGACCGTTTCCTTCGAAAACGGTGTGGCCACCATCACCAACGTTGCCACCGGCCTCGTTGTATATCAGGATCCCGCTTTCGGTTCCTTCGGCTGCTATACCGCCGAACAGCTCCCCGAGGGCGCTGTGAAGCCCGAGCTCTTCGAGCTCCGCGGCGATCTGCCCCCCGTAATTGAGCCCACCACCGCTTCCTTCACTCTCGTGAACGCCATCGAGAGCGGTGCCGACTATGTAATGGTCGTTACCGTTGACGGCGCAACCAAGATCGGCGAAGCCATCTCCGCAAGCGCTACCTACGGCCGCCTCAACCTGGCCAACATCACCGTTGCCAACAACGCCGTGACCACCGACCTCAACAACGCCATCACCATCGCTGCCGAAGGCAACGGCTACACCATGAAGGACTACAAGGGTCGCTTCCTCGGCTTCGACGGCGAGCACAAGACCTCCTTCCAGCTCTACAACGAGGTGAACGAGTTCTGCGTATGGAACATCGCCTTCACCAACGGTCAGGCTGCCATCACCCTCTCCGCCGCCGGCGTTACCGGTCAGGTAGGCGTAAGCAAGGGCACCGAAGGTACCTGGTACACCAACATCGCTCCCAGCGTGGACGCTGCCGAAATCGCCCTCCCCGCCCTCTACAAGAAGGGCACCAGCGGCGTTGAAGGCATCGTTGCCGACGAAAACGCTCCCGTGGAATACTTCAACCTCCAGGGCATCCGCGTTGCCAACCCCGAAAACGGTCTCTACATCCGTCGTCAGGGCAACAACGTAAGCAAGGTTTACATCCGCTAATCGGCTGACAACCCAATAGACAGCGGGCGCGGCTCCTCGACGTAACCGCGCCCGCTTGTCGTTGTGTCGGTCGGAAAATGTTGTGAGACCTCGGCGATACGCCCTTGGTGCCCTCACTCGGCCTCGAAGTCGACGAAGGCGTGCCACACCGAGCCCAGCACCATCTTGATGCAGTTCTCAACGATGTAGCTCTTCGACACCTCCTCGTCGAGCAGGAAGGTGCATTCCATGCGCACCTCGCCCTCGCGCACGACAGCCGTAGGCATGTTGCGGCGGCAGTTGTGACGGTTGGCGAGCTGGAACAGGTCGCCGCGGGGCTTGTAGCCCGGCGCGCCGGCGGCATAACTCAGGCGGTTGTTGCTCACCTGCACATAGATGATGACATCGTAGCCGAAATCCTGGTCGGCGGTCTGGACAATCACCAGGTCGCCGTCTTCGTCCACGCGGGTCGGAATCAGAAGCTCGTCCAGATACCCGCGGATAATGTTCAAG
>JAIDUY010000403.1 GCA_029059965.1 Muribaculaceae bacterium | reverse complement strand
CTCCAGGTGGTCGACCGCAAGAGCGACCTTGCACGCCTGACCGGAGTCGATGACGGCGAGGAGGAAACCGTCATCAACCTGACCGTCAAGAAAGACCGCAAGAACGGATGGTTCGGCAACATCGAAGGCGGCTACGGAACCGACGGCCGCTACAAGGGCAATTTCACCATCAACCGTTTCTCCGGCGGCAATCAGATAACTTTCCTCGGATCGGCCAACAACATCAACGAGCCCGGATTCGCCGACTTCGCCTCGGGACGCTTCCGCCATTTCGGCGGCAACAACGGCATAAACCGCACCCAGTCGATCGGCCTGAACTTCAATGTCGGCAAGGAGGAGATTATCCGCGTAGGCGGCGACGTATTCTACAGCCACTCCGACCAGGACACACGCACATCCACCGACCGCCGATACATCTTCACCGACTCCACAAGCACTACCCGCAGCTACCGCGAGGCCTTCGACCGCTCGCACAACTTCAACGCCAACTTCCGTGTGATGTGGAAGCCCGACTCGTTCAACACCCTCGAGTTCAGGCCCAATGTGCGGCTCAGCTTCAGCCGCTCCGAGTCGGCCGACAGCTCGAACACCTACGCCGGCGACCTTTCCCGAACCGAGGTGACCCGAAGCATCAACCGCGACAACAGCCGCGGAACTTCCGTCCAGGCCGGCGCACGCCTCATCTACAACCATAACTTCCGTGCCCGCCGAGGCCGCTCCTTCTCGGTATTCGCCAACTACAACTTCAGCAATCTGCGCGAACGCTCCGAGTCGTACTCCTTCAATAAATTCTTCCTTCTCGCCGACTCGGCCGACCTCTACGACCAGTACGTCGACAACCACACGTGGAGCCACAACGTGTCGGCCCGCGTCAGCTGGACCGAACCTCTCGGCGATGCCTCCAACGGCCATTTCCTGACTTTCGCCTACCGCTTCAGTTACCGCTGGAACGACGCCGACCGCCTGACCTACGACCATCCCGTCGACTTCCCCGGCGGCTGGAGCGAGCCCCCCGTGGTCGGCACCGAGCTGATTTTCAACGAAGAGCTCTCGAACCGCTTCCGCAACAACTTCATGGACCAGGACATACGCATCGGCTATCGGCACGTGTCCAAGAAAGCACAGCTCAACGTCGGCCTCAGCCTTGTGCCCACCATGTCCAAGTCCATCAACCTCATCAACTCCGAAAAGAGCATACCGCTGCGGCGCGTGCTCAACGTGGCGCCCTTCCTGCGCTACCGCTGGCGCTTCAGCAAGAGCCGCAACCTCGGCATCGACTACAACGGACGCAGCTCGCAACCGTCCATGACACAGCTCCAGCCCGTGGCCGACCGCACCGACCCCCTGCGTGTCGTTGTCGGCAACCCAGAGCTGAACCCCACCTTCACCCACAACGCACGCGTGCGCTTCCAGGACTTCAACTCCGAGGCTCAGCGCTCCATCATGCTCATGGCCGACGCATCGCTGTCGCAGAACTCCATCGTGTCGCGCACCGACTTCGACCCCGAGACGGGCGGACAGCTCACAACCTACGAAAACGTCAACGGCATATGGAGCGCACGACTCATGAACATGGTGTCCTTCCCCCTGCGCAACCGTGCGTTCACAATCAACAACCACCTCTTCCTCAACTACGCCTCGAATGTTGGCTACAACAACTCCATGCGCAACCGCTCGGGCTCCTTCATGGTCAACGAAAGCTTCGGCATAGCATGGCGTCCCGAATATCTCGAATTCGAACTCCGCCCTCGCTATTCGTTCCAGACCGTCTCCAACTCGATTCAGAAAGGCGCCGACCGCAACGTCCACACCTACGGCGGCAGCTTTTACGCCACCTACAACGCCCCCTTCGGACTCGTCCTCAGCTCCGACCTGAACTACTCGGCTACATCGGGCTACTCGCAGGGCTACGACACGCGCACATGGATGTGGAACGCATCTGTCGGCTACCAGTTCCTGCGCGACCGTTCGGCGACGGTATCGCTCAAGGCATACGACATCCTCGGACAGCGCTCCAACGTGATGCGCAACGTCACGGCGAACTACATCGACGACACGCGCTACAATTCGCTCACACGCTACGTCATGGTAACCCTTTCGTACCGGTTCAACACTTTCGGCAAGGGGCAGGAACCCGCCGACCGCAACAGCCACCGCTACCCCGGCCCGCCC
>JAIDUY010000402.1 GCA_029059965.1 Muribaculaceae bacterium | reverse complement strand
TGGAGCCGACGGCCAAGGGCGAGGTGACCGACGTGCGCCGTCCGCGCTTCGCCGCGGACACCAAGGGCGGCTTCTGGCTGTGGACGGAGCCGGAGAAGGGCGAGCGCTACATAGTCACCGTCGACGTCGGCGGCCGCAGCCTGCGCAGCGACTGGAGCGTGGTTCTCGCCATGCGCCTTGCCCGTGGCGATCGCCCGATGGAAGTCGTCGGGCAGTGGCGCGGCCATTGCGACCACGACATTCTGGCGCGCCATGCCGAGGCCATAGCGCGGTGGTACAACAAGGCTCTGCTCGTTGTGGAGAGCAATACGCTCGAGACCGCCGACGGAGGCTTCGCCTCGGGCGACCCGAATCTGTTCGTGCTCAATCGCCTGGCGGCATCATACCCCAATATGTACATGCGCGAGAGCTACGACCGTCTGAGCGGACGTGCCGACCGTCGCATAGGCTTCCACACCAACCGCTCGACCAAGAGCATGCTCATCGCCGGGCTGGTCGAAGCCGTGCGCGACGGCACCTTCATCGAGCGCGACAGCGGCGCCTGCGACGAGCTCGCCACCTACGAGCAGCTGCCCAACGGCAGCTATGCGGCCAAGCCGGGCTACCACGACGACATGCTCATGACCCGTGCCATGGCCGTCCACCTCGCCGACAGCCCCCAGGCCCGCCCCATACTGGCCGGCCACATCCCCGTGAACCATTGGTGACAAAAAAAGCGCGCCCGTCGGGCGCGCTTTTCTGTTGGGGTGTCGGGGTGTGTCAGCGGACGAGGACCTTGGTCACCTTGTTGCCCTGGCGGCGGATGTAGATGCCGGGGGTGAGCTTGTCGGCTGCCACGCGGATGCCCTGGAGGCTGTAGTACTCGACGGGCATGTCGGCGTCGACGGTGATGTTGCCGATGCCGGAAACGGCGTGGAAGGACAGGCCGGAGGGTGTCACGGCCTCAGCTGCGGGCTGGGGCACGGCGTAGACGGCATTGAAGGCGCGGTTGGCCACATAGAGGCGTCCTGCGCGGTCGAAAGCCATCTGGTAGGTGGAAGCCGTGGTTCCGAGGTCAAAGCTGTAGAGGTGCTCGAGCTTGAACTGCGGTTCCCATGTGATGGCCAGCACGTGGACAAATTCGGTGGCGTCGGAAACGGCCATCAGCGAAGCGTCCTCGTTTACGGCCAGTGCGCCGTCGCCGCCGTTGAGAGTCTCCCAGTCGGCGCCGGAGTTATAGAGGATGTTCTGGTCGTAGTCGGCGATGAGGAACACGGGCACGCCGCTGGCATTCTTGCCGGCACCGCGGGTATGGCTCAGGAACATATCTTGAGGCTTGGCCACGACGTTTACGTTGCCGTTGATGAGGTATTCGGACACAACGGGATAGGTGGCGTCGGGGATGG
>JAIDUY010000401.1 GCA_029059965.1 Muribaculaceae bacterium | reverse complement strand
CTCCTTCATCACAAGACAAAAATCACTCAGAGATATGCGACCCCAGCATTAACAAATATTGGGGAACCGGCTCTAAGGGCCGACTTTGTCGGGATGAGTCTTGGCTCGTTGCTATAATATTCTGATAGCCACGCCGATGCCTATGTATGGCTGGAAGCCTCGCGGGGTGATGCCGTAGCCGGCCTGGAGGCCTGCGCTGAAGCGCGGGGGCTCGCGGCGCGTCGGGGAGGGGAGGGTGACGCGGGTTTCGACGCGATTGAGCACCAAACTGTCGAGCCGCGGCTGCCATCCGCTGACATATGCCTTGTAATCAGCACCTTCGTAGACGTTCTGCACTATAGGCACCTCGACTTCGACCGAGTCGTCGCCGATGCCTTGCGGGGTAGGCGTCGAGCCCTCGTGAGCCCTGCGTAGAACCGCCGTGACCCCCTCGTCGACGCGTTGCGACACCGGCGTCGGAGCCACGATTTTCACGGTGTCGCGGAGCACCACGATGCGGGTCTGTCCGGGGTCGTAAGAGGGGGTGTCGGAGCATCCGTCGCGGGCGGCGAAACCGAGTCCGAAAGAGAGGGCGGCGAGCAGGAGTGCGGACGAATTTTTCATGCCGTGACGACGAATTTACGTATGGCCTCGACGTGGAGGTCGACGATGTCGCGCCGCCCTTGGTCGGAGAGGAGACGGCGTAGGTCGTCGCGGTTATCCATGAACAGGTTTTCGGTGAGGACGGCGGGGCAGCGGGTGTCGCGGCATATGGCCAGCGAGGCTGTCAGGTAGCCTTGCGGGGGCGTGGCGCGGTTTCCGAGCAGGTCGCGTGCGGCAGCCTCGTCGTGGAGCATCCGTGCCAGCCTCCGCGAAGCCGGCGAGGCGTTTGGCGCCACGAAGGCACACCATCCCGAGGCATTGTGGAAGCCTGAGCAGGCTGCGGCGTTGACGTGGACGGAGACGAGTAAGGTTTCGGAGCCTGAAGAGTTGGCGCGTCGGCACCGTTCGCGCAGGGGGATGTCGTCCGGCTCCGGGACGAGCAGACGGGCGTCGAGGCCGGTCGCGTAGAGGCGGTCGACGATGCGTCGGGCTATGGCGCGGGTCCATTCGGCCTCGACGAGGGTGCCGTCGGGGCTGCGCTTGCCGGGCGTTTCGATGCCGTGGCCGTTGTCTATGAGTATAAGCATATGATAAAGTTAAAAGATATACACCGCGAAATTAAGGGATGGCTCAGGCGGGGCGGGGTGCAAAAATATAGTGCGGTGCATTTTAACAAATATTTGGGCTTGAGGCAAACGGCGGCAGGTTGCACGGACGGCATACTTTTCTTACCTTTGCAAAAGTGAATGACATCGAAGTTATTGCTATAAATTAACTATTTATGTTTGAGTCTATTAAGAGCGCGGGTCTGGACTTTCTCCGGAACTGGTCCGATTTCCGCGGCCGCGCCACCTTGGGACAGTACTGGTGGGTGTATCTAATGCTGTATCTGTTCGATACGGCCTATGGCACTGTCGCAGGCCTGCTTGCGTGCATTCCGCTGCTGTCTGTTGAAAACGGCGATGTCGGACTCGAATCCTTCGTATTGCTTTTTGTTCTTATCGGCTTCAGGGGGCTGTTATGGCTGCTGACCTTTGTGCCGTACCTGTCGCTGTCGGTGCGTCGCCTGCACGACATCGGCCGTTCGGGCAAGTGGCTGTGGCTTTTCTACGGCGCTCCCATCGGGCTGACACTCATCTGTGCGCTGATACTTTACCTGAGATATGTGCCAAACGACTTGGATTGGCTCTGGGGCATGTTTATCGCCTTTGGATTGCTGATGGCCGTCCTCCTCTCCCTGACCGTATGGCAGATACTGTGGTTTGTCAAGCCCTCCGGACCTGATAATCAGTGGGGTCCGAGGGCTTAGGGAAATTGAGAATTGAGAATTGAGAATTGAGAATTAAGAATTCATAATTCATAATTCATAATTGAATTTGGTGCTGCAGATATAATTATGCATTATGAATTTTAAATTCCAAATTTAAAACGCCTAACACCTAACACCTTAAAATATTATGCTTTATCAAATTGATCAGTTTTACAACTTTCCGGTAGTTGCCGGGAAATCGGATGCGGACTATTTCACACTTGAAGTCGACGGCCCGGACGGCCCGGCGACAGTGGTCCTTCCGAAGCTTGAGTTCCAGAAATCAGTCCGTTATGCAGTTCCCCGCAGGCTTGAATGTCGGGTCAAGGCAATTGACGCCGACGGCCTGCCTATACTTGGCCATGCCATAGGCACTTATGTCAAAAGCCTTTATGGAGAGACCTACTCCCGTGGCGAGAGCTTCGGGTGCCTTGTTGTCGGCGTGCCGTCGAATCCGGCCGAGGAACCCTATAATGTACGCGACTCCTATGGTATCTACTATCGCATCTACGAGCCCGGCGGCCTGCTGACCAAGGGCCAGCGCATACGGTGCAAGTTCAAGTACATGACCGAGAAGCGCTTTGAAATCAAGCTGGTGGACGAGCGTTCCAAACTCCCCTATTTGCAGCCCTCGGAGCTGCTGGACAATGCCGGGGTCGAGCCGCGGCTGCAAGGCGCGCTGTTGGCGCTGTTCGGGCTGCCCGTGTTCGACGGCGTCCATGCCGAGATAGACACGCGGAAGGCTCAGTGGCCCCTGACAGCCGCCACCGTTGTGCGCGAGCACCTGAACGAGTGGTTCGTGGCCGGGCAGATGCGCGGGCTCGGTACGCTGACCGGCCGACTGCTGGAGTCCTTGCGGCGCGTGCTGCTGTACCTGCTCGAAGGGTCGAACTATCTCAACGGCGCCCCTTCGGAGCACCGCCGCTCGCTGCAGCAAGTGCTGACGGAACTCGTCGAGGGCCTGAAGCCCTACCAGTCGGCGCTCAAGCTGCTGCGCGAGCACAACGAGGACGCCTTCGTCGAAGGCCTGTTCGACAAGTTGCAGAAGTCGGGCTACCTCTACCACCCCGCGGGGCAGTTCGGCGTGCT
>JAIDUY010000400.1 GCA_029059965.1 Muribaculaceae bacterium | reverse complement strand
CTCCCTCACTGCGCGAACACATCTGCACGACGCTTGACCGCCCCAGCGTTAACAAATATTGGGGAACCGGCTCTAATGCAGAAAAAGCCCGGGCTCATGTTCGAGTCCGGGCTTTCCGTGCGTATGTCGCCTGTTTATTTGGCGGGGTAGATTTTGATTTCGGAGATATGTATCTGGCCGGGTTTGGTACTTTCAGTTCCGAGCGTTCCTATGCTTCCTACTGTGAAAGTAACATTAGCTGCGTCGCCGCTCCATGTAATCATGGCGTCACCTGCTGCCTGTTCGGCCACTGCGCCGGTATTGGGCGTAAAGGTGGTGTAGCGCTTGGCTCCGGTGGAAGTATTGAGCGTGAACTCAATCTTGGCCATGCGTGCGCCGCTGATGTTCAGAGTATTGTCGGCATAGAGGCGGATTGTACCCACTCCATTGTACTCGTTGTAGGCGGGAGCTGTTTTTCCTGTCGACTTGTCAAACGAGATTGTATATCCATCGACAGTAGCAGAAGTTATGAGTTCAGGCTGCTTGGCGGGATCCGGCCTTTCGCCCTTGAAGTTGTCCACTGCCACGCTCACTACATCGCCGGAGGGGTCTGCGGGATTGTCGCCGCCGCCGGGATTGTCACCTCCGCCGGGGGTATCGCCGCCGCCGGGGGTGTTGCCCGAGCCTTCGGCGTTGAGCAGGATGTCGTCCACGCACCATGTGGCGTAGTTGGCATCAGTGGTGGCATAGTAGCGGAAGCCGATGTAGACGATGCCGCTGAATGCGCTCAGATCGATGTCGCCCGAGGCCACGAAGCCGCTGTAGCCGCTTGCGGGAGCGGTGGCGATGGTGGCGTTGAGCTGGGTCTGCGTACCGCTGACAACGTCGGCTGCCGTCAGGACATAGACGCCGAATGTGGTGGTAGTCGAACCGTAGCCGTTGACCTGGCTCCGGAAGGAGAGGTTTTTCTTCTCTACCTTGTCCATGTCGACGGCGGGCGAAACGAGCCACTGGTCGAAGGGAGGAGTGGTGCCCTTGAAACCGGTCATGGCGGCATAGTAGTTATTGTCGAAGCTGGTGACGTACCACGACTTGTCGCCGGAGATGTTGACGTTGCTCCATCCGGTGGGAAGCGAACCGCTCTCGAAGTTGGCGTCGAGGCTGGTCACGGCATCGGCGGGAGTGGGA
>JAIDUY010000040.1 GCA_029059965.1 Muribaculaceae bacterium | reverse complement strand
TATGGCTATGCAGCCGCTGCCTGTCCCGATGTCGAGCACGGCAAGGTCGCTGCGACCTCGGGCGCCGTCGACGATACGGTCGACAAGACCCTCGGTCTCGGGACGCGGAATCAGCACCGCCGGAGTGACCTTGAGGTCCATGCCCATGAAGCGGGCGTGGCCGGTGGCGTACTGCACGGGCTTGCCCGCGGCGACGGCATCGACGACGGCATTGATTTTGCCCTGCATGTAGTCGGTAATCTCGCGGTCGCCGTTCATGAACAGCCAATTACGGTCGTAGCCCGCCACATCCTCGAATATGGCGCGCGCCGCCGCCTCGCCCTCGCCTTTTCCGACGAGGGCGACAAGGCGACCGCATACATCCTTATAGAAAGCGGAGGCCGTCATTTGCTGCTGCGGTCGTCGCTGTCGATGGCGTCGTCGCCGTATTCGAACTCGGCGTCGTCCCAGTCGATGTCGTCGCCCCAGCTGTCGGGGCTGATGCTCTGCAGGTCCTCGGCCTCCTGTTCCTCCTCGTCCTCAGTGGGTTCGTACTGGAAGATGAACTCGTCCTCCTCGCGCACGCGATGGTGGCCGTCGAGGGGACGGTGGATGATGTCGGAGCCGTCGCCGCGGTTGTTCTCGTCGGTGATGGCGCGCCAGAGCATGTCCTTGAGTTCGGTGAGGCCCTGGCCGGTCACTGCCGATATGAATACCGAGGGTACGCCTTCGGGAAGGGTCTTGGCGAGTTCGTCGCGCAGTTCCTCGTCGAGCATGTCGCTTTTCGAGATGGCCAGCACGCGGGGTTTGTCCATGAGCTGCGGGTTGAACTGCTCCAGCTCGTTGAGCAGAACCTTGTACTGAGCCTCGATATCGTCGGCGTCGGCGGGAACCATGAACAGCAGCACGGCGTTGCGTTCGATGTGGCGCAGGAAGCGCAGGCCGAGGCCGCGTCCCTCGCTTGCACCCTCGATGATGCCGGGGATATCGGCCATGACGAAGCTGCGGTTGTCGCGGTAGGCCACGATGCCGAGCTGGGGTTCCATTGTGGTGAAGGGATAGTCGGCAATCTTGGGCTCGGCGGCGCTGACCGAGGACAGCAGGGTCGACTTGCCGGCGTTGGGGAAGCCCACCAGGCCGACATCGGCCAGCATCTTCAGCTCGAGGATGACCGACTTCTCGATGGCCGGCTCGCCCGGCTGGGCGTAGCGCGGCGTGCGGTTTGTGGCGCTCTTGAAGTGCCAGTTGCCAAGGCCGCCACGGCCTCCGCGCAGGAGCTTGACCTCCTGTCCGTCGTCGGTTACCTCGCACAGATATTCGCCTGTCTCGGCGTCGAACACGACGGTGCCGCAGGGAACCTCGACGATGACGTCATCGCCGTCCTTGCCGAAGCTGCGGCCTCCGGAGCCGCTCTGGCCGTTTCCGGCGAAGATGTGGCGGCGGTATTTGAGGGGGAGCAGGGTCCACATGTTGCGGTTGCCCTTGAGGATTATGTGGCCTCCGCGTCCGCCGTCGCCGCCGTCGGGGCCGCCCTTGGGAACGTACTTGGCTCTGTAGAAATGACGCGAGCCGGCACCGCCCTTGCCCGAGCGGCACAATATCTTGACGTAGTCTATGAAGTTGGAATCTGCCATTGGTGTTGCTTGTTGAATGTTAGTTATTTAATAACGGAGGCAAGAGCCCCTTTGTTCGTCGCGCCTCAGTTCCGGCTGTCGCCGCCGCGCATGGCGTTGATGTGGCGCATGAGCTCTGATGCCTGACGGAAATCGACGGGCGAGCCCACGTCAATCCATGTGCCTTTGACGGTGTAGTATGTCACTTTCATTCCGGAGGCGATGGCGCGCTCGAGCAAGTCGGTGGCGTCGGTGCGCTCGCCCGGTCTGAGCAGTGCGAGCACTGCGGGCGACATGATGTAGATGCCGGCGTTGGCATAATAGCTGTACGACGGCTTCTCCTCGATGCCTGTCACGCGGTCGGAGCCGTCGCCGTCGATGGTGAGGATGGCGTAGGGCACGCTGACCTGATAGGGGATTACGGCCACGGTAGCTTCGGCGCCGCTGTCGCGGTGGCGCAGGTACATCTCCTCGAAGGAGGCTGTGGTGAGCAGGTCGGAGTTCATCACAAGAGTGTGCAGCTCCGAGGCCGGAAGCATGGAGGCCGCGCCTATGGTGCCAAGGGGAATGTCTTCGCGGATGGTGTGTACGTTCACACCGGCCACGGGTTCGGCGAAATGATTGTCGAGCTGTTCGGCAAGGTAGCGCGTCGACACGGTGATGTCGTCCACGCCGCAGGCTGCCAGCGCCTCGATGTTGTAGTCGATGATGGCCTTGCCCTCGATTTTCAGCAGGGGCTTGGGGGTGGTCAGCGTCGCCGGTCTGAGGCGTTCGCCCTTTCCGCCGGCCATCAGCAGTGCACGCAGAGGAAGGCGGGTGCGACCTGCCGATATATCTATGATGTCCGATACGCGCCCCTCGCTGTCGACCACAGGCACAAGGCTGATGCCGGCCTCGCGGTAGCTGCGCAGGACGGCGGGGTCGGCGGTGCCGCTCACACTGCGGCAGCGGCGGTTCATGGCGCGGCTGACGGGAGCGGCGGTGTCGGCGCCGTCCAGCAGGGCGCGCCTGATGTCGCCGTCGGTGAGTGAGCCGCACAGGCGTCCGTCGGTGTCGGTGGCGAAGAGGGTCATGGCACCGCCGGGCAGGGCGTTGAGCCGCGCGAGGCCCTCGAGCAGAGAGCTGCCGGACGATATGAGGTGGCTGATAAGGTTCATCGGGTTCTGGCTCGTATTTATGGCAAAATTACAAAATCTGTTCCGTCCGTGCAAGTTGAAAGCGCTCAGCCCGGTGCGCAAAAACTCTTTTTGCAAGTTCCGGGAAAAATGACTATCTTTGCAGCCCGTACCAAAATATTGTTGCGACAACACACACATCCAATCAAGTCTATGAACAGAAAGCTCATCGAGGCGTTTGCCAACTCAGCAATCATACGCAACTTCATAGCCAAACCATCACCAAAATGGATGGTATATCTTGCTGACCTCGCAGTGATTGCATTCAGCTGTCTCTGCACTTTCGCATTCGGCTACCATATGCAGGGAGGCATAGGGTTCCTCGGCGAACCCATTGCCAGATGTATCATCGAGTTCGGTGTCTATGCGGTTCTGTCGGCGGCGCTCGGCACAAGCCGCTACATCATCCGCCTTTCGGTCATAGAAGACACCTACCGTTTGGTTCTTCTCATCATTGCCGCTTCGGGAGCGCTCAGCATCATCTCGCTGATTACCTACTTCGTGGCCGGCTACTTCTACTTCAGCTTCTGGAATATCTTCATAATCGGCGTGATGGCCTTCGCCTTGATGCTGCTCATGCGCCTGTCCATCAAGTATATCTACATCCAGTCTATTATACACATCTCAGCGCCCAAGAGCCGAAGGCG
>JAIDUY010000004.1 GCA_029059965.1 Muribaculaceae bacterium | reverse complement strand
GCAGGCCTTGGCGACATCAGCCCGGACGTCTATGAAAGATACTTTCGGATGCTGGCAGACATCTCGCCGATAATCTGTACCAACTACGGCTACTATCTTCGCACTCAGAAAGGAGATGCAATGGGTGGACTGCTGCGCTATGTCGATGCGGCGCGTAAAGGTGACCCGCAGGGCGCATACAACGCCGGACACATCTATGAGGCCGGTGAGGAAGTGGACGAAAATATCGGTCTTGCCTATCAGCTGTATGAGATGGCGGCCAATGGCGGTCTTGCTCAAGGACAGTTCGAAATGGGATATTACCATTACGAAGGTTGTGGCGATGCCGAGCAGGATTACGCTGTGGCTTTCGACTGGTTTGAAAAGGCATATGAGAATCCTAAATGTAGCGAGACTACCCGCGCACAGGCAGCCGCCTATCTTGGCGTATGTTATCAGGAGGGGCTCGGGGCCGTGCAGGACGACGATATGGCATTCGATTATCTTTATGAAGCGGGAGAGCATCCGGACCACCTGTGGGAATCAATCCAATGCAAGGTGCTCACCGCACTCGGCGTGGCGTATGCTTTCGGACGTGGCACCGAGGCTGATATTGAGTTGGGATACCAGTATTTTGAGGATGCTGTAAAACTCGGCTCGGAAGAAGCCAAAAAGTATATCGGCTACATCAACTCACCGGACTATGAAGCCGACGAGCGGAAAAAATTTGAATAGGGACAGATAACGTCAGATTATGACATATTATACCGGATACTATTTTATCCGTATATTGTCTTTTAGCGGTAAATGCACTTGTCGGTTTACGGCAAACGTTTTTTTATCATTAAATTTGGGCAATCAATCATAAACCGATACATTAACCGCTGATACATAATTTATGACGATTGTTCTGAACCGGATGAAGCCCCTTGCCTGGGCTCTCGTTTCCATCGCCCTTTCCACCCTCACACTGTCCTGTGGAAGAACAAACAATGACGCCGCCGCTTCGACGACAGTAAGCGAAGAGGAAGTCGCACTCGTTCAGCCATTGCATGTCGAGGGCACAACGCTGTTGTACGCCGATGGCGACACGGCAGTCCTGACCGGCCCCTCGCTCGGCTGGCACTCCAACTGGGAGCGTTTCTATAACCCCGGTACCGTCAAGGCGCTCAAGGAAAACTGGAACGCCAACATCACCCGCGCCGCCATCGGCGCACATCAGAGCGGCGACATCGTCGGTACATACGACATGGACTCGGCCAAGGCCGTCGACCTCGCCATGGCTGTGATTGATGCAGCCATCGAAAACGACATGTATATCATCTGCGACTGGCACTCGCACGAAAATACGCTCGACAATGCCAAGAAGTTCTTCTCGGCCATCACCGAGAAATACGGCGACTCGCCCAACATCCTCTACGAAATCTGGAACGAACCGCTCGAAATACCCTGGCAGGAGATAAAGGACTATGCCGACGAGCTGATTCCCGTCATCAGAAGCAATGCTCCCAACTCCGTCATTATTGTCGGAACGCCCAAGTGGGATCAGGAGGTGGATGTCGCTGCCGAATCGCCGCTCGACTATCCCAACCTGCTGTACTCCCTGCACTACTATGCAGGTACACACAAGGACTGGCTCCGCGGGAAAGCTCAGAAAGCCATCGACATGGGGCTGCCGCTGATTATCTCGGAGTGCGGCTCGATGGATCACACCGGCGACGGCCCCATCGACTATGAATCATGGGCCGAATGGGTGGACTTCGCCGACCGCAACCATCTCTCCCTGTTGATGTGGGACATTGCCGACAAGGACGAAACCTGCTCGATGATATCTTCTTCGGCGCCCGACAACGGCATGGAATGGAGCGAGGACGACCTCAAGGAATGGGCGAAGCTGGCCCGTCGCACAACCACGGAGCGCAATACCGGCCGTTGATTCTCTCCGCTCAAATGCATTGACCGCGGGGCATCCATCGGAATGAATGCCCCGCGGTTTTTTGCGTGGTCGCCGTTTTGCAGGTCGCCGCCGGATAACAACAAGACAGTTCTGAAACAGCTCTGAAATCCGTGCGATTTGCTGTGGATTAATTTGTCTGTTTCAATTATTATTCATAATTTTGTCACCGTGGGGCAGGCGCTTGCGTGGCATTTGTCTTATCCGCACGCAGGCTCCCGAATGTCGGTGTCAGGCACATATTTCCGTCTATTTCGCCAATCCGATTACCACGAATGAAACGTCTTGTCGCATATTTGCTCATGCTCGTTGCCATGCTCAGTGCCGTGGCGCAGGTAGAGGTGTCGGGCAGGGTAGTGGATGGCGCGAACGGCGAGCCGCTGACGGGTGCCTCGGTCATCGTCAAGGGCTCCGACGGCAAAATCAGGAAATTCACGACCTCGAAGGGCGACGGCGGTTTCGTCATGACGCTGCCCTCGCTTGGCGATTGTCGTCTGGAAGTGAACATGATGGGCTTCGCTAAGAAATCCCTGCCTCTCGACAGTGTTTCGTCCCCGCTGACGGTGCGGCTCGAAGCCGGTACGACCATTCTCAGGGAGGTGACCGTCAAGGCCGACCGCATTCGCGAGCAGGGCGACACCATATCCTATACCGTCGGCGGCTTTGCGCAGGAGCAGGACCGATCCATCGGCGATGTGCTCCGTCGTATGCCGGGAATCGACGTGGAGAGCTCCGGTAAGATAAAGTATCAGGGCGAGGACATCAACAAGTTCTACATCGAAGGCTCAGATCTGCTCGGAGGCAAATACGGCATTGCCACCAACGGCATAAACCATGAAGATGTCGGTGCTGTTGAGGTGATGGAAAACCATCAGCCGATGCAGGTGCTGTCGGGCATATCATTCTCAGACAAGGCGGCTATAAACCTCAAACTGAAAAACAAGGCAAAAGCAACATGGAGTTTCCACGGCGACGCCGGAGGCGGCTATTCATGGCAACCCGACGGCGCGATATGGGATGGCGAGCTGTTCGCAATGGCTGTCATGCCC
>JAIDUY010000399.1 GCA_029059965.1 Muribaculaceae bacterium | reverse complement strand
GCGACGAGGCCGCTGCCGACGCCGTCCGCTCGCTGCCGGAGGGCTTCGGCGCTTCTTTCGAGGCCGAGTTCGTCCCCGGGCGCGATTGGAACGCCGAGTGGGAGAAAAACTACTTCAAGCCCATCGTGGTCGGAAACCGCGTCGTGGTGAGCAGCACTTTCCACACCGATGTCCCCGAGGCCGAGATTCCAATCTTCATCAATCCCAAGATGGCATTCGGAACAGGACACCACGCCACCACCGTGCTGATGATGCAGAGCCTGCTCGACGGCGGATGCCCCGGCGCCTCGGTCGTGGACATGGGCACCGGTACGGGAATCCTCGCCATTCTGGCGCGCAAGCTCGGCGCAGCCTCCGCACTTGCAGTCGAAATCGACGCTTTCGCCGTCGAGAATACAGCCGAGAATATCGCCCTTAACCTCCCCGAGCCCACGGGCATTGAACTCGTGCACGGCGACGCCACAGCCCTCGAAGGCCGTGACGGCAGCGCCGACATATTCCTTGCCAACATCAACCGCAACATAATCACCGCCGACATCGACCGCTACGCCGCTGCCATGCGTCCCGGCGGACGCCTCACAGTCAGCGGATTCTATGTGCACGACCGCTCAGTGGTCGAAGAAGCCGCACGTAAGGCCGGGCTCGAACCCGCCGGGGTGGCCGAGCTCGACAACTGGTCGTCCATGACTTTCGTCAAGCCCTTATGAAAAGATTCCGCATCCTGCTGGCCGCGCTCTTCGTCGCGGCGCTCTCGGCCGCTGCTGCCGTGAACGACGGCGGCTACACCGTGCTCAAGCCCAAGTTCACATGGGGCGCGGACGTCGGTGCCTCCATCGACATGAGCGGCAACGACATGAGCTCGCTCGATGTCGACATAACCTTCGGTATGCGCCGCGGATGGCTCAACTTCCTCGGATTCGGCGTAGGCGCCGATATCATGGTCAGCAATTCGTGCCGTTCCTTCCCCCTCTTCGCCGAGCTGCGCACCAACTTCGTCGACCGCCCCACGGTCGCCTTCTGGGACCTGCGCCTCGGTGCTTCTCTCAACTATCTGGAACACAATCATCAGCAGACGGGATTCTTCGGATTTACAGGCGTCGGATTCAACCTTGCCCGCAGCGCCAAGTTCTCGTCGCACCTGATGCTGGGCTATACATTCCGACAGCGCTCGCGAGTCGAAGGACCCGAGATGACACACCCATTCCACGACCTGCATTACGCCTCGGTCAAAATTGGAGTGTCGTTCTGATGCTTCTGTCGAAAAAATTTGCTAAGTTTGCATACCGTTAAGGCCGCGCGACGGCCGACACACCAAAGAGATACATTCAACACAATCATCAAACAAACCATGTACCGCAAAACAATCTATCTGGCCTGCCTCACATTAGCTCTCGCTCTGAGCTCCTGCGGCAAGAAAATGGGCCAGTTCAGCGC
>JAIDUY010000398.1 GCA_029059965.1 Muribaculaceae bacterium | reverse complement strand
CCGAAAAGGGTCGACTCCTGCAAATGGAATCGACCCTAATTTTATCGTGTAATAAAAAGTTTTATCGGACAGCAATAATATAAATATCCGTCACCGTATTGCCGCCGTGCCCCAGCGCCGCGGCAATCGTTTCTTTAGGGATGTCCAGCGAGGCCGCTATCGTGCCCCAGGTGTGACGGGCCCAGTAGGAGCTCACCCCGGGGAACGCGGCCTTGTCTGTAATCTTACGACCGCCCCGCCCTGCTCTCGGCGCTCCAAGTCGTTGCAACGCCTTGTTCATCTGTGCCATAAACATCTCGGACGTCTGCCACCGGTCTGCAATACTCAGCAGCCCCGACTCCCCGCGGTATTTCTCGATGATGGCCATCGCCTCCGGCTCAACCTTCAAGGAGTATAGGCGCCCGGTCTTAGCCCGTCGGTACTCGATGCGGCCTTCAGGCGTAATCTCTTTCAGTGCGTGGATATCCTTGGTATTAATCCCCATCAGCATGAAGATGAGCGCGAACATATCGCGGTAAATAACCGCATACTCCTCGGCGGGGTAGTTCAGAAGCTTCCGCAAGTCGTCCAGCGACAGAGAACGTTTGCGGGTCTTCTCCGTTTTGATTTTAAAAGCCCTGAACGGATAGTTTAAGGTGAGCCCGTCGGCAATCGCCCTGTTCATCACCGAACGGATATTGCGCATATGTACGCTGCGCGTATTGCACCGGCACCCGCGCTCCTCGAGGTATAGGTTGTAGCGCTCCAGCCACGACACGTTTACAGCATCGAGCGAAAGCGAGTCCAGATTGCCTCCGGTCTTCTCGTAGAAGTCGCCGATGACATTGAGCGTGTGTTTATATACTCTTTTGGTCTTTCCCGTTTTCGTTTCGATGAAGTTCAGAAAAGCCTTTTTTAGAGTCGCCTCCTTCGGGTCTAAGCCTGAACGGACTTCGAGCCTCTCGAAATCGTAGCTCTTCACCATCGCGCGCCGGAGCTCCGACGCCGTCATCTCCTGAAGCTGTCCGGTAATTCTAAAATGTGTTAAGAACATTTCGACCACCGATTTTACTTCCGCAGTTTTTGCGTTCAGACTGGCACTTTTTGAGTTTCGGACGACCTTCTCTTTTTTATCGTCCCACTCAGAGGGCAGGACGACGACGGGCGTACTGAGGTATGCCCTTTGGCCTCTGTGGTAGATAGATAGGCGCACGCGGCAAGTATCATCCGGCAGAGGCTTCCATGTGTCTAAATAAAATTTTATTGCTGCCATAGCTCTAAAAAATCGCCTGGAAATTCCCGCATTTTACCCCTCGATTTTGGCGCATTTTAGAGCAAAATAAGGTAAAATAAGACATTCCAAGCCTTTTTTAAAAAGGCAGACAGCCACAACTTAGTTATATATCGCCTCGGGCTCCACAGCCCTAACACTTAGATTTTCAACCGCTTGCGGCTTTAGTGATCCGGACGCGACTCGAACGCGTGACCGTCTGCTTAGAAGGCAGATGCTCTATCCAACTGAGCTACCGGACCGACCTTGTTTTTGCGTGTGCAAAGTTACGCATTTTTTTTCAAAAGTCAAGTACACCCTCAAGAAAAAGGAGCGGCCATCGGGATGACCGCTCCTTCTGTATGGTTCAGGGATGTATTAGTCCTGGTTGAGGTTTACGCGCTTGAACTCTACGACAGTCAGACCCTTTGCGCTCTTTTCGAGGTACTGGGCGATGGTGAGTTCGCCATCCTTCACAAATTCCTGCTCCATGAGGCAGTTTTCCTTGAAGAACTTGTTCAGACGACCCTGGGCGATGTTGTTAATCATAGCCTCGGGGAGGTTTGCGGCCTTGGCGGCGCCAACCTCGGAAGCGATGGCGCGAGCCTTCTCGGCTTCCTCTTCGGTGAGCCAGCCCTTGTTGATGTTGCTGGCGATGTGGTCTTCTGAGTCAACGAGATTGGGGTTGATGCCGGCTTTCTTGAGAGCTGCGTCGACAGCCTTCTTAACCTGCTCTTCCTTGGTCTTCTCGATGGCTACGTGGAGCTCGGAAGTAACGGTTGCTTCAGGAACGGCGTCGCGGCTTACGGCCACGGGGTTCATGGAAGCAATCTGCATGGCGATGTCGCGGCCCACCTGATAGTCAACGTCAGCCTGGTTGAAGCCGGCGATGGTGGAAAGCTTGTTGCCAAGGTGGTTGTAGGAAGTGGTGGAAGCTGCGGTGAGGCATTCGTAGCCGCCGAGTTCGATCTTTTCGCCGGTCTTGCCGCTTTCCTCGGTGATGAGGTCGGCGACGGTCTGGCCGTCGAGAACGAGAGCCTTGAGCTCGTCGAGGCTCTTGACGTGGTTAGCCACGGCAGCGTCGAGCAGACGCTGGGTCAGAGCGACGAAGCCGGCGTTCTTGGCCACGAAGTCGGTCTCGCAGCAGAGAGC
>JAIDUY010000397.1 GCA_029059965.1 Muribaculaceae bacterium | reverse complement strand
GGCCAGGATGGCGTGCTGCTCGGTAGTGTTGTCGCCGGCGGCGCCGAGCACGTCGAGCACCTCGCCGGTGGGATTGTTGGCGTCGTCGGGCCAGTCGGTGATGCGCACCACGGCCTTGTCGCCGTTGCGGCCTCCGCGCAGCTTGGTGCGGGGGATGTAGATGTCGGTGGCCAGGAACTTCGAGTCGGTCAGCAGACAGGCCATGCGCTTGTCCACCTTGAGGGTGCCGATGAAGGTCTGGTCCTTCTTCTCTATTATTTCTGTCACCTCGGCCTCGGGCTCGCGTCCGCGCACACGGGCGGCGATGGCCACGCGCACGCGGTCGCCGTTGAGGGCGTGCATACTGTTGCGCTCGGCCACGAAGATTTCCTCGCCGTCGGGTTCGAGGCGCACGCTGTTCTTGCCGTTGGAGCGGCGCACGAACACGCCCTCGGCGCTAACCGAGGTGTGCGGACTCTTGTACTTGCCCGGCGCGGTCTCCACGATTTTGCCGTCGAAAGCCAGTTCGGCCAGATAGAGAGCCACGGCGCGCTGTGCCGCGGCGGTGTCCTGCCCTATGGCATGGGAAACCTGCTTGTAGTTGAATGTTGCGTTGTTCTGCTGGTTGATATATGCGTCCACAAGGGCACGCAGCTGCCGTATGCGGGATTTGGTTGGTGTCTTGGCCATGACGGTGTTTTGTTAGTGTGATGATGAGCCGCCGGTGGGCGGCTGCGGCGTGGAGAGTTTAGAAAAACTCCGGGATGTTCTGATATGATAACACCCCGGAGTCTGTGTTCGTTCGCTTTACGCGTCGATATTGGCGTAGGTGGCGTTGGCCTCGATGAATTCGCGTCGCTGGGCCACGTCTTCGCCCATGAGCATCGAGAAGATGCGGTCGGCCTCGGCGGCGTCGCTGATGCGCACCTGCTTGAGGATGCGGTGCTCGGGGCTCATGGTGGTCACGTGCAGCTCCTCGGCGCTCATCTCGCCCAGACCTTTGTAGCGCTGCACCGAGGTGCGCTCGCCGAAGCGCGCTATGAAGTTCTGCACCTGTGCGTCGTTCCAGCAGTACTCCTCGTTCTTGCCGTTCTTGCACTTGTACAGAGGCGGGGTGGCCAGGTAGAGGTAGCCGTTCTCGATGATGGGACGCATGCGGCGGAAGAAGAATGTCATCAGCAGGGTGGCGATGTGGGCGCCGTCGACGTCGGCATCGGTCATGATGAT
>JAIDUY010000396.1 GCA_029059965.1 Muribaculaceae bacterium | reverse complement strand
AGTCGGCGCTGAGGGTGTAGATCTCGAGTCAGCGGATGACGTTGGCAGTAATGTGGTTCATGTTGAACTTGTTGCGCGAGTGCCACCGCACAGCCAGGCGGGGCGAGTCGCTGCGGAAGCGCACGGCGATGCCGGCCGAGTTGAGGCCGAGATTCCACAGGTCGGAGCGGATGGAGTCGTGCAAGCAGTCGGGCAGACGCGAGAAGCGGGCTTCGGCGTCGGGAACGAGGGTGCCGGTGACTGTCAGGCCGTCGGTGCTGCGGAAGTCGAACGCAGGTTCGGCGGCAGAAGCCGTTACGGCCGCCATTGTCAGTATTGCAGCGAAAAGTTGTTTCATAGATTCAAGGAGTGTGTCCGCCGCGCCGACAAAAGCAAAGGGACGCGGGCTTCCGCCCGGTGGGGGAGTCCGCGTCCTGTGCTTTTAGTTCAGCTGTCGCATGGCGTAAATTACATGTTCATGCCGCCGTCGACCTGGATGACCTGGCCGGACACGTAGCTGGACATATCGGATGCGAGGAAGGTGGCGACATTGGCGATGTCTTCCACTGTACCGCCGCGACGCAGAGGAATTTTCTTGGCCCATTCCTTGCGCACGTCGTCGGGGAGAGCAGCGGTCATGGCAGTCTCGATGAAGCCGGGGGCGATGGCGTTGGCACGGATGCCGCGCGAACCCATTTCCTGGGCGATGCTCTTGGCGAGGGCGATGAGGCCGGCCTTGGAGGCGGCATAGTTGCTCTGGCCCGCGTTGCCGTGAACACCCACTACGGATGCCATGTTGATGATGGAGCCGCCGCGCTGACGCATCATGATGGGCAGAACGGCATTGATGAAGTTGAATGCACTCTTGAGGTTGACGTTGATGACGGCGTCCCACTGGGCCTCGGTCATCATCAGCATCAGACCGTCCTTGGTGATACCGGCGTTATTGACAAGGATGTCGATGCGGCCGAAGTCTTCCTTGACCTGGGCAACGACTTCCTTGGTCTGGTTGAAGTCGGCGGCGTTGGAGGCATAGCCTTTGGCCTTCACGCCGAAAGCGGCGATTTCCTGTTCGGTCTGCCGGCCGTTTTCGTCGATTACGAGGTCGGTGAAAGCAACGTTGGCGCCTTCGGCGGCGAAACGCAGGGCGATAGCCTTGCCTATGCCGCGGGCAGCACCGGTGATGAGTGCGGTTTTTCCTTCGAGTAATTTCATGATTATGTTCTCGTTGATAGGTTTATTGATTTCGGTGAAGGTCGGAAGCGGAGAGAGAGCCGGCAAAACGGCTCTGCAAAAGTACGAATTTTGGCGCTAACACGGCGCATATATTGCGAAAAAAGCGTAATTTTGCGCAAAATATAGATAGTATGATGATTGTCTACCGCATATATCAGTTTGTCATAATGATGCCCCTGCTGCTTGTGGCGACAGTGCTTGCCGCACTTGCCACAATTGCGGGCAGCATGCTCGGCATGAGCCGCTCCATGGGCTACTGGCCCGGCCGCATCTGGGCGCGCGTGTTCTGCCTGCTCAGCTGGGTGCGCGTCGAGGTCCGCGGCCGCGAAAACATAAGCGAGAACACATCTTTCGTATTCGTGGCCAACCACCAGGGTGCCTACGACATCTTCGCCATCTACGGCTATCTGGGCCATAACTTCCGCTGGATGATGAAGAAATCTCTCGAAAAGATTCCGCTGGTTGGCTATAGCTGCCGCGTGTCGGGTCATATCTTCGTCGACAACTCCACACCCTCGGCCGTGCGCGCAACCATGGAGGAGGCCGAGAAGCTCATCGCCGGCGGCATG
>JAIDUY010000395.1 GCA_029059965.1 Muribaculaceae bacterium | reverse complement strand
ACAATGCTCCACTGCCTGACGGGCGTCCTCCCCGTCAAGAGCAACGACTGGACTCCGGGCGAGCCCGCCGCCACCATCAACGCCCTGCCCGTGAGCGAGCGCCTGCGCACCGTCATCAAGCGCGCCATGTCCTTGAGCCGTTTCGACCGCTACGCCGACGCCGGCGCCATGTCCGCCGCCCTCGGCGCCGAGGCTGCTCCGGCACAATCTGTAGGAACAATACCGATTGAGATTGCCGAGCCAAAGATAGTCAAGCCGGTCGAAGAACCTAAAACTACCGAAGAGACACGGATTGCCGAACCTTTAAAGCCATCCTACGAACACAAAGTTGTGGAAGTTGAGGAGGGCGAAGAGAAAACGCCTGTTTACAAGCGAAAGGGACTGTGGATAGCACTTGCTGCCGCCGCACTTGTGGTTCTCGTCGTTGCCTGGCCCAAAGGTCCCTCCGAAGCCGAAATCCGCGAACAAATCCGCCTGGAGCAGGAGGCTGCCGAGCAGCAGCGAGTGAGCAATCTTCTCACGCAGGCCAACAATTACTACAATTCCGGGAACTATTCGCAGGCATTGCCACTATATAAGGAATACTATCAGGCAAGCAATAATGCATCGGCTGCTACTTTTATCGGCTATATGTACAGAATGGGCCAAGGGACGGCGCAAGATTATGCTGAAGCTGTGCGATGGTTCCTAAAAGCAGCTGAAGGTGGCAACCCGGATGGAATGTATAATCTCGGCTATATGTATCGAGAAGGCCGGGGTGTAGCGCAGGATTACGCCGAGGCAGTGCGCTGGTACCGCAAGGCCATAGCTGCCGGTTCCATTAACGCTATGACTAATCTCGGCTTTATGTACGAAAAAGGTTATGGCGTTGCACAAAGTTGGACAGAGGCCATCAGATTGTACACAGAAGCCGCTCAAGGCGGTGATGAAGTAGGTATGTATAACCTTGGAAATTGCTACCGATATGGCCAAGGTGTTGCGCAGGACCGCGAACAGGCGATATACTGGTATCGCAAGGCGGCAGAGAAAGGCGATCAAGACGCCAAAACAAAGTTGCGCGAAATGGGAGTGTCGGTTAATTGACAGCATATCCATTCCCGCTCATACAGAGCCATGCCTTTGGCATGCTAAATATGGGCATGTCGGATTTTGGCATTTCGCATTCCTGCACATAGGATTTAGGGACATTGCAATGCGGTGTCCCTAAATTGTTCGCCAAAAATAAATATTGTCCAAAGCCCTAAACCCAACACCTAAAACCTAACGCCTAAAGCCAAAAAAACTTTAACAATATTTAAGTGTGCATTACAGTATTTTAGGCTAACTTTGTGAACATCTTGAACAACTATATGGCGGCGTCGGGAATTAAACCGATGCGGCCATCGGCTATGATACACGAAACAAACCTAATACCTTGATAATGAAAAGACTTTTACGAGCTTTACCATGTGCGCTGCTGCTTGCCTCTCCGGTGGCGACAATGGCCGAGATAGTTAATCTCGAAGGTACAGACTACGAGGTTACGACAATTTCCGACCGTGAAATCGGCCCAGGCATCCGCCACACACGCTTCCGTCTGCCGAGCTATCCGCTCAACATCAACGTGCTGCGCGTCGACCTCAACAACCCCTACAACCGCATCGAGACCACCGTGGCCAACGAAAGCGCCAAAGGCACCGAGCTGCTCGTCCACGCAGCCGAGCGTCAGAGCCGTCCCGGCCATCGCGCCCTCGCCGGCGCCAACGCCAACTTCTGGGTCGTTGCCTCGCAGCCCGAGCAGAATACCTACACCGGCACCACCCGCAACGCGTCGGTGCGCAACGGCATGATAGTGACCGAAAGCAACCAGCACCGCGACCAGTGGGACGGTGGCACCATGCGCACCGGCGTGGTGAGCATGAGCACCGACAAGACAGCCTATATCGACTACTGCACCTCGTACATCCGCGTGCGTTCGGCCAAATTCTCCGACATGGAAGTACATCAGGTCAACAAGGGCATACACTCCGACGAGCTGGCCATGTACAACAGCTTCTACGGCGCCTCGCGTGCATTCATGCCCATCTATATCGACGGACGCGGCCAGTACCAGCACGATGAGGCCGGCGACGCCACCGAAGTCATCCTCGACCTCGCCGAAGGCTCCACCTGGGGCTCCAACCGAGACATCGTACTGACCGTCCGCGAAGTTCGCCTCAACGGCGGCAAGGGCACATTGGGCAACCACGACCTCGCCCTCGTCGGCCGCGGCGCCAATGCCGCCG
>JAIDUY010000394.1 GCA_029059965.1 Muribaculaceae bacterium | reverse complement strand
ATAGTTTTTTAGAGGTTATTGTTTGTTGATTAGATACCCGTTACTCTTGAGATAATCGAGAAGCGGACTGTAAGTTTCGTAGTAATCCATGTAGTGCTTTGCACTCTCTTCGATGCATTTCTCGTCGAAGTTATGGAATTTTTCTTTTAGCGCAGTACTCAGTTCTTCCTCTTTAACAGGCGAACCGTAGACACACGACTTGTAGCAGACCTCCATCCAACGATGCAGGTCATGCGGACTCCCCAAGCCATTGGGGAAATGTTCAGGGAGCAGCGACACGAAGGTCTTCAAAGCTCTTTGTACTTCCGGATTCATGGAAATTATTGATTGTATTTACATCCCGACACCCCGGAGGATAATGTATATAAAGAAAATGCGTGAGTGCCGTACCTGTTGCCCGTTCTGCTCGCTGAGGCCTTCGCATTGCCCATTACCGTAGAACGAGCAAACATGCAGAAGCCTCACGCAGAATATGTGCAACATACACCGACAGCCTGCGCTCGCGCGCATGCCGACGGTGGAATATACATATCCACAAGGCATCTACTGTTTGCTTCATTCTTGACGGTAACTGAAAGTTGCGAAGTTTCAACGAGCCAAGAAAGAGCGCAGTAAACGCTTTTCATATTATGTTATTGCTGACCCTCCCACATAACCCTTGACCGGGGCTTCTGCGAGGCGGCCTGCGGATGCAAATTTACGATGTTTTTTGATTTCAGGCAATACCGCCGCAAAAAACATTTGATTGACGCAAGATTCGCACGGAAACCGTCGCAGCGGAACCTGCCTGCGGAGGGGGCGCGGGGCCGGGTCTCTGCAGGCAGGTTTCGCTGTAGTGCGAACGCCGCCGCATGCCGTACGACCGATGTCGGTCGCCCGATTTAGCCGCGGCGGGTCGTTCGTAAGAGATATGTCGACGGAACTTTATTTAGCCGCCTTCAGGGTGTAGTTCAGGCCGGGAGTCTCCGAGGGAGTCAGGTTGGCGTCGGTCATGGTGATGGTCGAGTCGGAATCGACGAGGAAGAACATCCCACCGGCGCCGTCACCCGAGAACTTGAGGTACTTCTGCCCGTTGGCATTGCTGTTGACAGTGAAGTCGCCCTCGGATACATAGCTTGCCAGATCGTTGACGGTGCCTGTGGAGTCGGTCATGAAATAGGTCTGTACCATTTCGTAGTCGCCGGTGTTGTCCACGTCGTCATAGTCGAGGAGAACGGTGTAGCGCACGCCCTCGGCATCGGCGGCGGGCAGAACGCCGGTATAGACCTTGTCCGAGCCGGAGCCGGTATTGGTATCTGTGGTGACTGTAGTCTGCTTCTGCGTGCAGGCGCCTGATGCCAACACTGCCGCTGCTGCGGCGAGATAGAGAAATCTGCTTTTCATAATAGTTGCAGTTTGGTTAGTCTTATCTTTTAGAAACTGTTTAAATTTATATGATGCAGATTTTGAGAAGGAGTGTCGGATAGATTATTGCTAGTGATGAGGGAGCGTAGCCGTAGCTACGTGACCGAAGAATAAGCGATAAGATACCGACAAGACACCCAAAAGCAAAGTGATATGAATTTTAAACAGTTTCTTAACGTTACCATAGCATAACGTCCCCGTGGCGCGGAAAGTTCATAAACCTACGCTCGCTCAGCGCGGCTTCACGCAACAAAAACGATGTAAAAACGCTTCCGACAAGTCGGCGGTCTAATTATGCTTACTTCTATTATGAATGAAAGAGCGTTGGACTCCATCGTGACTGAATGATGCAAAGTAGCCCAAAAGAGAGTAAGCAGGGAATTTTTCATTAACAAGACCGCCCACTTAGAGAAAATTGCTTATATTTGCATTGTCTATCGCTCTTTGCGACAGACAACGACATAATAATCAAAAGAACGTTTTGCTTATCTTGCTAACGAAAACCTGAGAAATTTTCAACGAATGCAAGAGATAACAGAGCGGTTCTCACGCTATAGCGTGGGCTGCTGTTCATGTCTCGCATTCAAGGTTTTCTCAGGACCGTCGTTAGGAGATGTGACAAATCAGTCCACGTTTCTTTATCTGCTATCCTGTCGACCGGGCTGTAAGACAAACCAAAATCTTCCTCATGGAATACTACGAAGAACCCCCTATTGTCTGTCCCGAATGTGGCATGCCGACACACTCGCTCAAATGCTACAGACTACCTAAACTCGTGCTGTGCCTCTACTTCTATGCATTTTGGCGAAGCCAGGATTTCCTCGCATGCCCATCATGCATGAGAAAAAAGATTCTCTTCTATGGGTTCACCTACAACATTCTGAGTGCCAATATACTCTGGCCAATCATCGTATTACCATGGACCATCGTGAACCTTATCCGCTCCACGACTAAGGGACACTCGTCCGACGTCTACGAATACCTCGAACCCATCGAAGAATAAACGTCGGCAAACGACTCGAAAACCTCACCGCATGTCACCTTATTATCCTCCTCAGACACCTTATAAAGTCGGCTGGACTCCTCAAGGCACACCGCCGGCTGAATATAGTCCCACGCAGTATCCGCCGCCGCCACCACCTCCGACTCCGATGCCGGGAAAACCGGAAAAGCCACAGCCTCCGACTCCTAAACGAAAAAAAGAACGGGAGCAAAATCTTTCAGATTCAAAGCGGCCGTCGCTCGTATTATGGATATTTGATCTTTTGGTTCCCTCTGTTCTGGCAGTCGGCGGGTGGTGAATCTTAGAGCAGCATTAAAAGGTAGAGATTCTTGAGAATAATATCCGAGCAAAATACCGAAAT
>JAIDUY010000393.1 GCA_029059965.1 Muribaculaceae bacterium | reverse complement strand
TAGGTACAGGCAGAGTCAGCATATCCATAGACCTGTCAAGAGCTCTGCCCTTCGCCCGTGTCACGGCCATGGATATCAGCGGCGACGCCCTCGATGTGGCTCGCGGGAACGCCGCCAAGGCCGGAGTCAAGGTGCACTTCCTCCTCGCCGACATACTCAAGGCCACACCCGAGCGCGCCTCCTTCGACATCATCGTCAGCAATCCGCCCTACGTCCTCGAATCCGAGAAAGCCGACATCGAGCCGCACGTACTCGACTATGAGCCGCACACGGCGCTCTTCGTGCCCGACAGCAATCCTCTGCTCTTCTACAAGGCCATCACGGCCTATGCCGCGGAGGCACTGCGTCCCGGAGGACGCCTCTATTTCGAAATCAACAGAGCTTTCGGCGAGCAGACACGCAGACTACTGGAGGACAACGGCTTCGACAACGTCAGTCTTGAGCGCGACTATCTCGGCAACTACCGCTACTGCAGCGGCACACTGAGCGACAGATGAGGAAACAGGCACGACAGGTCACGCCCGAGGAAGCCATCGTGCGGCTCGAGACGCTGTGCGTCAAGGCCGAGCGATGCCGCCGCGAGCTGGCGCAGAAGCTGCGGCAGTGGCGCATCGAGCCCGAGCGCGGCGAGGCCATACTCGACAGTCTGCAGCAGCGACGGTTCTACGACGACGCCCGCTTCGCCCGCGCCTTTGTGCGCGACCGCTTCCGCTTCTCGCACTGGGGACGCCGCAAGATTGTGGCCGAGCTGCGCGCACGCGGCATCGCCGCCGACACCCTCGCCGCAGCGCTCGAGGAAATTGAGCCCGAAGCCTACGAGGCCTCAGCCCGCGCCATCATCCGCCGCCGCTTGGAGCAGACACCCGACTCCGACACCTACGAAGGTCGCACACGCGTCTTCCGCCACGCCGTCAGCCGCGGCTACGAGCCCGACCTGGTGGCCCGCATCCTCCGCAGCGTGGCGTCCGGCAGGGACGCCGACTTACCGTAACACGGCACACCGAAGCGCAGGTGTGCCGCCACCAAGCATCCCCCCGCAGCGTGGCGTCCGGCAGGGACGCCGACTTACGTTCCCGACCACTGATATCTAAGCAAAAGCAGCCGCCACCCGCCTACCGTGGCCGCTGCCCGGAAAAATTTTAGTGTGGGAATTGATTAATTCAGAGCGTCCAT
>JAIDUY010000392.1 GCA_029059965.1 Muribaculaceae bacterium | reverse complement strand
CCTGATACTCGCTCATGTCGATTCGGGTCATCATGTTCTCGTCGTCGAAGAGATACTCGGCCAGGGCCTTGGCGAGCTCGGTCTTGCCGACGCCGGTGGTGCCGAGGAAGATGAATGAGCCGATGGGGCGCTTGGGGTCGTTGAGGCCTGCGCGGCTGCGGCGCACGGCGTCGGCGATGGCGCTGATGGCCTCTTCCTGACCCACGACGCGGGAGTGGAGTTCTTCTTCGAGGTGAAGCAGCTTCTCCTTCTCGCTCTGCACCATCTTGTTGACGGGGATACCGGTCCAGCGGGACACGACGTCGGCGATATCCTCGGAGTCGACCTCTTCCTTGATGAGGGCCTTCTCGCCCTGCATCATCTTGAGCTGCTCCTGTATGGTGGCGTTCTCTTTCTCTTTTTCGCCGATGAGCGAATAGCGGATTTCGGCCACGCGGGCATAGTTGCCTTCGCGTTCGGCCTTCTCGGCCTCGAAACCGAGCTGCTCTATGTCGATTTTATTCTGCTGTATCTTGTTGATGAGGTCGCGCTCGGCCTGCCACTTGGCGGAGTATTCCTTCTCCTCCTCGCGCAGAGAGGCGATTTCGTGCTCTATCTCCTTGACGCGATCCTTCATGCCCTCGCGCTTGATGGCCTCGCGTTCGATTTCCTTTTGGGCTATGCGGCGGGTGATGTCGTCGAGAGCCTGGGGAACGGAGTCGATTTCGAGTTTGAGCTTGGAGGCTGCCTCGTCGATAAGGTCGATGGCCTTGTCGGGAAGGAAGCGGTCGGTGATGTAGCGCTCGGACAGCTGGACGGCGGCGATGATGGCCTCGTCTTTGATACGCACCTTGTGGTGGTTCTCGTAGCGCTCCTTGAGGCCGCGGAGGATGGCGATGGCGCTTGCCTCGTCGGGCTCGTTGACCATCACTTTCTGGAAGCGGCGTTCGAGGGCCTTGTCTTTCTCGAAGTATTTCTGATATTCGTCGAGGGTTGTGGCGCCGATGCTGCGGAGTTCGCCGCGGGCAAGAGCGGGCTTGAGGATGTTGGCGGCGTCCATGGCTCCCTCGCCCTTTCCGGCACCCACAAGGGTGTGGATTTCGTCGATGAAGAGTATGATTTCGCCGTCGGCCTGCGTCACTTCGTTGACGATGGCCTTGAGTCGTTCCTCGAATTCGCCTTTGTATTTCGCGCCGGCGACGAGGGCGCCCATGTCGAGCGAGTAGATCTGCTTGGTTCGCAGGTTCTCGGGCACGTCGCCGCGGACAATACGGTGTGCGAGACCTTCGGCGATGGCAGTCTTGCCGGTGCCGGGCTCGCCGATGAGCATGGGGTTGTTCTTTGTGCGCCGGCTCAGAATCTGAAGCACGCGGCGTATCTCCTCGTCACGTCCGATGACGGGGTCGAGCTTGCCCGAGCGGGCGCGTTCGTTAAGGTTGACGGCATACTTGGACAGCGCGTTGTAGGTCTCTTCGGCACCCTGGTCGGTGGCTTTCTTACCCTTGCGCAGCTCTTCGACCGCCGCTTTAAGCTCTTTCTCGGAAAGGCCTGCGTCCTTGAGTATTGTGGAGGCCTTGGAGTTGACGGAGAATATCGCGGACAGCATGGCCTCGAGGGTCACGTACTGGTCGCCCTGCTTCTTGGCGATGTCGAGGGCTTTCTGCAGCACGTCGTTCGACTCGCGGCTGAGGTAAGGTTCCTGTCCGCTGACCTTCGGCAGCATTCCTATCTCACGGTCGACCTGTGCGGCGACGGCGGCGGGATTGACGCCTATTTTCTGGAAGATGAACTTTACTACGGATTCACCTTCTTCCATCACGCCCTTGAGCAGACACACAGGTTCCACGGCCTGTGTTCCGGCGCCGCGCGTAATTTCCACAGCCTTCTGGATTGCCTCCTGAGACTTGATGGTGAAATTGTTGAAATTCATAATATTGTTACTTGATGGCTGAATGTTGGCATCCGACGTGTGGATGTGTTTATTATCTTTAACAACGTCCGTGCCGATTTGGTTCTGCAAACTCTGTGCCAATCGCCCCAATCGCCCCGACTGAGCCGCGACCGCAGTCAAAATCGCTTTTTTATTGTATATGTTAATAATCTTTGTTACTTTTGTACCCAAATAATCGATTATCTGCAACTGCACCATGCTTAAACGTTTCTTCATCTCTATGCTCGGCACTATGGCCGGGCTTTGGATTTCTCTCTTCATTGTCTTCTTCGGCGGCCTTATGCTGGTGGGTGCCATTGCCGGCAGTTCCGACAGCACGGGCGTCCGGAAGCACTCCATCCTCTACTTCGACCTTTCGGGAAGCATCGCCGAGCGCTACCAGCCGGCTTCGTTTTTCGAAATGATTCAGAACGCCGAGAACGAGGCGCCGAGTCTCGACGAGATGATTGAAGCGCTCCGCAAGGCTTCCGACGACCGCCGCATCGACGCCCTCTTCCTCGACTGCCGCGGCTCGGCCATGGGCATGGCTTCGCGTCAGGAACTCGTCGAAGCCATCCGTGACTTCAAGACAAACAGCGGCAAGCCCGTCTACGCCTACGCCGACGCTTACGCCCAGGGCGACTACCTGCTTGCCTCCACCGCCGACTCCATATTCCTCAACCCCATCGGAGCCGTCGACATCCACGGCGTGGGCGGCATGACTCCCTTCTTCCGCAACGCCCTCGACAAGCTCGGAATCAACATGCAGATTATCAAGGTCGGCACCTTCAAGAGTGCCGTCGAGCCCTTCATCCTCACCTCCATGAGCGAACCCGCACGCCTGCAGATGCAGCAGTACTGCGACAGCCTCTGGAGCTACGCCTGCTCCACCATCGCCGCCAACCGCGGCCTTGAGGAGGATTCCATCCGCTCCTGGGCAGCCGACATGATAATGACCTATCCCGCCAACGATTTCGTCGAGATGGGACTCGTCGACCGCCTGGCATACCGCCGCGAGGTCGACAACGCCCTGCGTCAGGTTTCAGAACGCGACGATAACGAAGACATCCTCTTCGTCAGCCCCGCCGAACTTATCGAGAATCCCGGACTCAAAGCCATAGAGAACATCAAGCCCCACGTGGCCGTGCTCTACGCCGTGGGCGACATCGTCGACGAGGGCAAGGAAGGCATCGTCGGCGCCGACATGGTGCCCGAAATCATCAGTCTGGCCGACAACGAAAACGTCCGCGCCCTTGTTCTGCGCGTCAATTCAGGCGGCGGCAGCGCCTTCGCCTCCGAGCAGATATGGGAAGCTCTCGAATACTTCAAGAGCAAGGATAAACCCTTCTATGTCAGCATGGGCGACTATGCCGCATCCGGAGGCTACTACATCAGCTGCGGCGCCGACCGCATCTATGCCGACCGCACCACCATCACCGGCTCCATCGGCGTATTCGGCATGATTCCCGACCTCAGCGGTCTTGTCACCGACAAATTAGGCGTCAACTTCAGCACCGTCGAGACCAACCCCAACGCCGCAGGCATCAGCCTGATGGCTCCCATGACTCCCGAACAGTATGCCGCCATGCAGCGCAATGTCGACAATACCTACGCCCTCTTCACCGGCCGCGTGGCCGAAGGCCGTGACCTCCCCGTGGACTCTGTCCGCGCCATAGCCGAAGGCCGCGTATGGGTAGGCGGCCGCGCCATCGAACTCGGCCTTGTCGACGAGCTCGGCTCGCTCGAGGACGCTGTAGCTGCCATCACCGCCACCGCAGGTGTCGGCGAGTCGGACGTAGTGGCCTATCCCGCATACGAGGAAGAGATGTGGATGCGCATTCTCCGCGAATCGGGTTCGCAGATGGACCTCGGCGACGCCGCCGGCCTCAGCGGAATCGACGCCGAGACTCTCGAGTATCTGCGCTTGGTGCAGAAACTCCGCACCATGAATCCCATCCAGGCAAGGATGGAGAAGATTGTAATCAACTGATTGTCGAACCCGCGCACCGCACAGACTCCACCGAAACCCGACCATGGCTTCATTCCTGTCGAAGCTATTCCTCCTCCCGTGCAGCAAGCTCTACGGAGCTGCCACCTACATGCGCAACAAGTTCTTTGACTGGAAAATCCTCAAGGAACACACCTTTGACGTGCCCATCATCACCGTCGGCAACCTTGCGGCAGGCGGCACGGGCAAGACGCCGCACGTCGAGTTCATCGTCGAGGCGTTCTGCAACAAGCGCCGCGTGGCTGTGCTCAGCCGCGGATACCGCCGCGCCACCAAGGGTTTCATCGTGGCGGGACGCACCTCCACCCCGCGCGACATCGGCGACGAGGCATACCAGATATACCACAAGTTCGGCGGCAAGGTCATGATGGTGGTCTGCGAGGACCGCGTGGCCGGCATCAACGAGCTTCTGCGCATCGACCCCGGCATCGAGCTCATCGTGCTGGACGACGCCTTCCAGCACCGCTATGTCAAGCCCACGGTGTCGGTGCTGGTGAGCGAGTACAACCGCCCCATCTACGCCGACAGCCTGCTGCCCTACGGCAACCTGCGCGAAAGCGCCCGCGGCGTCAACCGCGCCGACATCGTCATCGTGTCCAAGTGCCCGCGCAACATGAAGCCCTACGACTTCCGCCAGCAGATCAACGAGTACGACCTCTTTCCCTCGCAGCATCTTTTCTTCTCGCACTTCAGCTATCAGGAGCTGCGCCCCGTCTTCCCCGACGTGGCCACGACAGTGCCCTACCTCGACTGGATGGGCGAGAACGACGCCATACTCGCCATCGCCGGCATCGGCAATCCCCGACCTTTCGTGCGCCAGATAAAAAGCCACGGCGCGCGCGTCAAGGTGGACGTATTCCCCGACCACCACAACTACTCGCGCAAGGACATCGAGTACATCCACTCGCGCTACGACAGCCTGCGCAAGGGCGGCCAGCGGATTATCGTCACCACCGAAAAAGACGCCGTGCGCCTTGCCGCGAACCCCTACTTCCCCTACGAACTCAAAGCCCATACATTCTATCTGCCCGTCAAGGTCGACTTCGATTACTACGACGGATGTCCCGACATCATCGCAGTGCTCGAAAAAGCCATAGCGCCGCCCAAAATGCCCTGAGCCTCAAACTTTCGGCCACGCGGCGACGTTAGACCTTGGACGACATAACCCGTAAAACACTCATACCATGCTCGAAAAAATCAAGCAGACCGCCGACTATCTGCGCTCGCGCGCCGGCGAACTTCCCAAAATCGGTATTATCCTCGGAACAGGCCTCGGCACTCTTGTCGACCACATCGAAGACGCCGTCTATATCCCCTACTCCGAAATCCCCAACTTCCCCGTATCCACCGTACAGGGACACAAAGGCAACCTCATCTTCGGTAACATGGGCGGACGCCGCGTCATGGCCATGCAGGGCCGCTTCCACTACTACGAAGGCTACGACATGAAGACCGTCACCTTCCCCGTGCGCGTCATGAAGGCCCTCGGCGTGGAGACCCTCTTCGTCAGCAACGCCGCAGGCGGCATGAACAAGGAGTTCAAGGTCGGCGACGTAATGGTAATCACCGACCAGATCAACCTCTTCCCCGAGAATCCCCTGCGCGGCAAGAACTACGACGAGCTCGGCGACCGCTTCCCCGCCATGACCGAGCCCTACGCCAAGGAGCTCGTGGCACTTGCCGATAAAATCGCGGCCGACAAGGGTATGCGCCTGATGCACGGCGTCTACGTCGGCACCACCGGCCCCACATTCGAGACTCCTGCCGAGTACGAGTACTTCCGCGTTATCGGCGGCGACGCTGTCGGCATGAGCACCGTGCCCGAAGTCATCGTGGCCCGTCACGGCGGCATGCGCGTATTCGGCATCTCGGTCATCACAGACCTCGGCGGCAAGGACATCACCGACGTTCCCTCGCACGAAGAAGTGCAGCAGGCAGCCCTCAAGGCACAGCCCACCGTTGTGGCCCTCATGAAGGCCATGGTAGAAAACTGCTGAGCCATGAACGAAAAGCAGACCGAGATTTCGACCCTCGGTGAGTTCGGTCTCATCGACAGGCTCACCGAAGGCATCGGAAAAGTCAGCGCGAGCACCGAGCTCGGTGTCGGCGACGACGCCGCCATCATACGCCCCGTGCCCGACACCGATATGCTCGTCACCACCGACCTGCTGCTCGAGAACGTCCACTTCGACCTGACCTATGTTCCGCTGAGACACCTCGGCTACAAGTCGGCCATCGTCAACTTCTCGGACATCTACGCCATGGGCGGAACGCCGCGGCAGATAACCGTCAGCCTCGGCATCTCGCGCCGCTTCACCGTCGAGCACATCGAGGAGCTGTATGCAGGCATTCGCCATGCCTGCGCCATCTACGGCGTCGACATAGTCGGAGGCGACACCTCGGCCTCGCATCAGGGACTGGTCATCTCCATCACCTGCATAGGCGAAGTTGAGCGCGGCAAGGCAATACGC
>JAIDUY010000391.1 GCA_029059965.1 Muribaculaceae bacterium | reverse complement strand
CGTTGGCGCGCTCGCTGCGCTTGCCGCCGCGTTCCTTGCCTTCCTTGGCTTCCTTGCGGTCGCGGCGTGAGGGCTTCTCGTCGATGAGGTCGATTTTCGGGGCGTCCTTGTAGTAGTCGAGCAGGCGGTTGAACTCGAGCGACAGTACGCGTTTGAGGAGGTCGTCGGCGGTGAGCCACGACAGCTTCTTTGCCACGCCGGGGAGGTAGCGCGCTATTTCGTCCTCGTTGACTTCGACGCGCTCGAGGCGGTCGGCCAGGTTGTAGAGTTGCTTCTCGATGATGTGTTCGGGAGTGGGTACTTCCTTGCGTTCGAACTTCTTGCCGATGATGCGCTCGATTTCGCGGAGCTTGCCTTTCTCGCGTGAGTGGATGATGGCTATGCTGACGCCGGTCTTGCCTGCGCGGCCTGTACGACCCGAGCGGTGCGTGTAGACGGCGGTGTCGTCGGGCAGGCCGTAGTTGATGACGTGGGTCAGGTCGTCGACGTCGAGGCCGCGGGCGGCGACGTCGGTTGCCACCAGCAGCGAGATGACGCGGTCGCGGAACTTGCGCATGACTATGTCGCGCTGCTGCTGGCTGAGGTCGCCGTGCAGGGCTTCGGCGTTGTAGCCGTCGCTGATGAGCTTGTCGGCTATCTCCTGGGTGTCGCGGCGGGTGCGGCAGAAGATGATGGCGTAGATGTTGGGGTTGTTGTCGGCTATGCGCTTGAGGGCAAGATACTTGTCCTTGGCATTGACCATGTAGTAGATATGGCGCACGTTCTTGGCGCCCTCGTTGCGGGTGCCGATGACCACTTCCTCGGGTTCGTGCATGAATCGCTTGGCTATGCGTGCCACCTCGGCGGGCATGGTGGCCGAGAACATGAGCATCTTGCGATTGTCGGGCACGTGGGCGAGGATGTCGTTGATGGAGTCGACGAAGCCCATGTTGAGCATCTCGTCGGCCTCGTCGAGCACGACGGTGTGGACGTCGTTGAGCTTCACCACGCCTCTGTTTATCAGGTCGATGAGTCGTCCCGGCGTTGCCACGATAATCTGCACGCCCCTGCGGAGGGCGCGAATCTGGCTCTCGATGCTGGAGCCGCCGTAGACGGGCAGAATCTCGAGGTCGGGGACGTACTTGGCGAAGTCGGCGAGGTCGCCGGCTATCTGGAGGCAGAGCTCGCGTGTGGGAGCGAGCACCAGTGCCTGGGGTATGGAGATGGAGGCGTCGATGCGCTGTATGAGCGGCAGGCCGAATGCTGCGGTCTTGCCGGTGCCTGTCTGAGCCAGGGCCACCAGGTCGCGGTCGCCCTCAAGGAGTCGCGGAATCACTTTTTCCTGCACGGGCATCGGTGTCTCGAAGCCCAGTTCGGAGATGCCGCGCAGCAGGTCGTCGCGAACTCCTAATTCTTCAAATGTCATATATGTTTTTTATTGGTAAACGCCCCGCGCCGTCATAGGTTCGCGGGATCGGTGCCGGGGCTGTATTCAGCCAGGCGTAGGGTGGTGCCGTCGAAGACGGCGTAGGTGTGTCGGCTTATCCAGTTGCCCAGGACGATGAGACGGCAGCTGTCGCTGACGGGTTCGTCGATGGCGGCATGGAGGTGCCCCATGACAATGTAGCGCAGCTCCGGATGCTCGGCAAGGGTCTGACGGGCAAAGACTTCGAGCGATGCGCGGGGCTTGGCGCCTATGCGTTCGGTCTCGACCCCCGAGGGGTCGGGCTTGGGACGGGCGAGGTAGCCCTTGCGGCTGTGGCTGCTCCAGCTGTGGGCGAATCCGACTGTCCATCGCGGATGTATGCCTGCGAATAGCTTTTGACACAGGCGGTTGCGGAACAACGCACGCAGAAAGCGGAAGCCTGCGGGCTGGCGGCCCACGCCGTCGCCGTGGCCGAGGCAGAAGAGGGTGCCGTCGATGTCGCGCAGCTCGTAGCCCGCGGCGGGGTCGACCACCTTCAGTCCGATTTCATCGCGCAGGTAGTCGAAGAGCCATATGTCGTGATTGCCTGTGAACCATATGATTTCCGTTCCGCTGTCGGCAAGGCGTGCCAGGGCGCCGAAGAAGCGCACATAGCCGCGCGGCACCACCGAGCGGTACTCGAACCAGTAGTCGAGCACGTCGCCCAGCAGGTAGAGGCGCCGCGCCGTGGGGGCGATGGCTTCGAGGAAGGCTACGACGGCCTGCTCGTGGGCGCGGGGATCGGCGATGTAGCCCGCGCCGAGGTGCAGGTCGCTGATGAAGTATGTCCGCGTACGCGCGGGCGAGGAGGTCATAGCAGGCCTAATTCGAGTTTGGCCTCCTCGCTCATCATGTCCTGCGTCCATTCGGGTTCGAACACGATGTTGACCGCAACCGAGGTGACGCCCTCGACGCTTTCGAGCTTCATGCGCACGTCCTCCATGATGAAGTCGGCCATGGGGCAGTTGGGGGCGGTGAGTGTCATGTCGACGGTGAGGGCGCCGTCGTCGGCGAGGTCGATTTTATAGACCAGGCCGAGGCTGTAGATGTCGACGGGAATCTCCGGGTCGTAGACCGTGCGGAGCATCTCGACCACTTTATCTTCTATCTTGAGTCGTTCTTCTGCTGTCATAGCTACAAAATTAATATTTTTTTACCGTTATACCTCAATATCCGAATAAAAATCGTATTTTTGCGGATACACTCGGCTGAGGCAGGCCCCGCGCCGACGCGATTGCCACCGCAATGCCTCCGCTCTGCCACAGAATCAACAATAATAACAATAATAAACCAACGTTTCGATGAAATTCTTCAGAATCCTCCTCACCGCTCTGGTTCTTGCCACAGTGAGCTTCGGCGCAAGTGCCGGCGACATCCTCCGCTTCGGTCCCCGCGTGGGCGTGCAGCTCAACTCCATGCACTTCAACTCCGACGCATTCAGCTCCGACAACCGTGCGGGCTTCACCGGCGGCCTTATGCTTGAGGCTAACATCCCTCTGATTGGCCTCGGCTTCGACCTGTCGGCCATGTACGTTCACCGTCAGAGCACCGCCACATTCAACTCCACCGACGCCAACGACCAGGCTCTCGTGGGCAGCGACAACTTCAAGAAGCGCGACTATATCGAAATCCCCCTGAACGTCAAGTATAAAATCGGTCTGCCCGTCGTTGGCAAAATCGTGTCCCCCTACGTCTTCACCGGCCCCAGCTTCGCATTCCTGGTGTCCAAGAAGGCCATCTCCGAGGCTTACGAGAACAAGAGCTTCGACCTGTCGTGGAACTTCGGTGTCGGCGTGCAGCTCTTCAGCCATCTGCAGGTGGGCGCTTCCTACGGCCTCGGCCTGACCAACACCGTCAACAAGGTGGTTTCCACCAACATGACTCCCGTCGAATCCAAACAGAACTGCTGGACCGTGACTGCCGCCTGGCTCTTCTGACAAGGACTAAACCTCTGACATAATACACACAACTATCTATCAATGAGACTCATTATCGAACGCGACTACGAGCAGCTCTCCCAGTGGGCCGCCAACTATGTGGCCGCACGCATCAATGAATTCAATCCCACCGCCGAGCGTCCCTTTGTGCTCGGCTGCCCCACCGGCAGCTCGCCTCTGGGCATGTACCGCAAACTCATCGAGCTCAACAAGGCCGGCAAGGTCAGCTTCGCCAACGTAGTGACCTTCAACATGGACGAGTACGTCAACCTCGCCCAGGACCACCCCGAGAGCTACCACTCGTTCATGTGGAACAACTTCTTCAGCCACATCGACATCCCCGCCGAGAACGTCAATATCCTCGACGGCAATGCACCCGACCTTGAGGCCGAGTGCCGCCGCTTCGAAGAGAAAATCGCCTCCTACGGCGGCATCGAGCTCTTCATGGGCGGCGTAGGTCCCGACGGACACATCGCCTTCAACGAGCCCGGTTCCTCGCTCAAGTCGCGCACCCGCGTGAAGACCCTTACTCAGGACACCATCATCGCCAACTCGCGATTCTTCGAAGGCAACGTCAACCTCGTGCCCAAGACCGCGCTCACCGTGGGTGTCGGCACCATCATGGACGCCCGCAGCGTCATGCTCCTTGTCAACGGCCACAACAAGGCCCGCGCCCTGAAGCACGGCGTCGAGGGCGGCATCTCGCAGATGTGGACCATCTCCGCACTCCAGATGCACCCCAAGGCTCTCATCATCGCCGACGAAGACGCATGTGCCGAGCTGAAAGTCAGCACATACCGCTACTTCAAAGATATCGAGCACGCCAACATCGACCCCTCCACCCAGCTCGCCTGAACCGGGTGCCCCGAATAAGACGGGAGGCACCACGAAGTGCCTCCCGTCTAAAAATATGTTAAAGATTTTGCCAATTCAAATAAAGCGTGTAATTTTGCACTCGCAATAAGGAAAAAGCAAAACGGCTCCTTAGCTCAACTGAATAGAGCATCTGACTACGGATCAGAAGGTTACAGGTTTGAATCCTGTAGGAGTCAC
>JAIDUY010000390.1 GCA_029059965.1 Muribaculaceae bacterium | reverse complement strand
ATGCACGGCGACAGTGAGGCAGACAGGGCGTTTCCTTGCCGAATACTCCGCCCTGCTGATGGGCAGCGGAGCTACTTGCATAAGAATCGAGAAGAACGTGACCCGCATCGCCCGCGCCTACGGCAAACAGGTCGAAATCAGCATCATGCCAAGACATCTCCAGCTCACCATAAGCGAAGCCGGAAGCGGCGGCGACTGCCTGACTCTCAATACGTCGGTGGCAGCCGTGCCCATCTGTACCGGAACCATAACACGTCTGAGCGAACTGAGCTGGAACATCGCCGACCACGGCCTGACCCTCGACGAGGCCACGGCGCGCCTGAACGGGATAGCCGCCGACCGCGACAGCCGCAGCGAGTGCGGCGTGGCGCTGACGGTGGCGCTGGCCAACGCTTCGTTCTGCCGCCTCTTCGGGGGCGACTGGGTGGCGATGGCTGTCGTTGCAGCCGCCACTTTCGCGGGGTTCATGCTCAGGCAGAGCCTTCTGAAGCACGGCATGGACGTCCGCGCCGTGTTCCTCGTCTGCGCCTTCGTGTCGACCGTCATTGCCTCGGGCGACAGGCTGTTCGGGCTGGGCTCGACAAGCGACATCGCCATAGCCACCGGCGTGCTCTATCTCGTGCCCGGCATTCCGCTGCTCAACTCGTTCAGCGACATGCTCTACCGCCACTATCTGTGCGCTCTGGGGCGTTTCGCCGACGCCGCCGTGCTGATATGCTGCCTCTCGGCCGGGCTATGCCTGGGCATGTTTGCCATGAATACGGGAATGTTCTGAACATAATATCCGAAAACCACAGCTCATGTATATAGATTTTTTTGAGGATGCATTGTTCGCGGCAATAGCCGCTATCGGTTTCGCCTGCATCAGCAGGCCGCCGCGCCGGGCCTACGCCTACTGCGGCATCATCGCCGCCATAGGCCATGTGGGACGCTATGCAATCATGAACCTTCCTGCGCAGACGGTGCCCATAGTCCCGGCCACGCTTGCGGCGGCTTTCGCGGTGGGGCTGCTTGCGGTGTTTCTGACGCCGCTTTCGAAAGTACCGGCCGAGACCTGCCTGTTCCCGGCGCTGCTGCCCATGATTCCGGGCATCTATGCCTATAAGGCGTTCGGCGGGCTGGCGGTGTGTCTGCTGCGCGAGTCGCCCGAGAGCTTCGGCCATTACTTCATGCTGTCGGCCGAGAACGGGCTGATGTGCGCGAGCCTGCTGCTCTGTCTGGTGCTCGGAGGCACCATTCCGATTTTTATTTTCAAGAAAATTTCATTCCGGGCGACACGACAGCCGGAAAATAAGTAACTTTGTCACATGGAACTACGACAGCTCAAATACTTCGTGCGCGTGGCCGAGACGCTCAACTTCTCCGAGGCCGCCCGTCAGCTTTTCATCACCCAGAGCACACTATCGCAGCAGATACGCCAGCTCGAGGACGAACTGGGCGCGCAACTGCTGCACCGCAGCAGCCACAGCGTGTCGCTCACCGAGTCGGGTGCCGAGCTGCTGCCATGCGCCCGAGAGACCCTGCGCGCCGGCGAGCTCTGCAAGGCCCGCATGGCCGACCTCAACAACATGGAGGCGGGCACCCTCGACATCGGCGTCACCTACTCTTTCGGCGCCATACTCACCGAAACGCTCGTGACGTTCATGAAGCGCTACCCCCGCATCAAGCTCAACATATTCTACAAGCCCATGGCCGAGCTGATGGACATGCTGCGCAGCCGCGAGGTGGACTTCGTGCTGGCATTCAAACCCAAGGCCGCAATGGAGGGCATCGAGTCGCATATACTGTTCCAGAACAGCCTGTCGGTCATCGTCTCCGACTCGCACGCGCTGGCCGGACAGCAGAGGGTATCGCTCGCCGAGTTAGGAGCCTACGACCTCGCCCTGCCGGCACGAGGACTGCAGGCCCGCAACTACTTCGACATGATTGCCGGCCGCGACAGCTTCCGCATCCACATAGAGCTCAACGAGGTGAACATGCTTCTCAGCCTCATTCGCCGCACGGGTCTGGTGACGGTGCTTGCGGAGTCGTCCATCCTCGATGAAAAGGGTGTGCGCGCCATACCCCTCGACATCCCGGACAACGAGATGACAGGCTGCGTGCACATTCTGCGCGACAGCTACCGCAAGCGGGCCATGAAGGAATTTATCCGCATGCTCAGCGAGTCGATGGCCGTGCGCGAACGTCAGGAGAAGTGGATTTAGCCCTACTCGGCCGGGTCGGGGTCCGGGTCTGATTTGTGCGATTTCTCCATCACGGCCTGATAGTTGTTGATGATAGCGCCGGTGACGAGGTTCAGAAGCAGGAAGGCCGAGATAACGAACCACAGTATGTGGAAGAAGTTGATGATTAAGGGCGGCGTCTTGATTACGCCGAGCTCGTAGGCTGTCATGTGGTTATAGCGCAGGTCGGTCCAGTCCTCGCCGGTAAGCTCGCGGAAGAGGGTGAACATAGCCTCGCCGAGGGTTCCGAAGGGGTCGGGCGAGTTGGCCGGCGAATGGGGAGCCACTTCCATAAGCTGCTCGTAGCGTGCAAGTTCCTCACCCTCAAGGGTCGCGGGGTCGGGCAGGCGGAACAGACCGACGCCGATGATGGAGAACAGGTAGATGAATATGGCGAAAAGCAGCACGTTGTAGAACATGGCGCTTGTGCTCTTCAGCAGTACGCTGATTATGACTTTGATTTCCTTGGCCGCTCGCAGCAGACGAAGCACGCGGAACACGCGCAGCACTCGCAGCGCCATCATGGCCGATGCGTTCTCGAACATGGTCTCGGGCACATAGCCGATGAGAACCAGCGAGAGGTCGAAGATATTCCATCCGTCGGTGAAGAAGCTTTTCACCGACGGCGAGGCCACGAAGCGCAGCGCTATCTCGACGGTAAATACGTACAGTATAATCTGCTGTATCAGCGAGATGGTGCTGTCGGAGCGGTAAGTCTCGACGCCGATGAGGAAGGAGTTAATGAGGATTACGAGCGTGATTGTCAGCTCGAACCATTTGTTCGAGGCAAGGGAGCCGGCGGCGGCGCGTACGCCGGCGAATTTGGCGGCGGAGACTTCGCCGACAGGGTCCTGAGTTTCAGACATATTGCTTGCGATGAGGATTAAGATTGGTTTTCGGTCGACAAAATTAACAAGAGATGCCGAAAAAAGCAAGCGGCGCCGAGTGCTTTAACACACGGCGCCGTAGCTTATCATATCAAGGAGCTATTTGATGACAACCTCGGCTCGACGGTCCTGGGCGTCGTTGGCATAAGCGTGAGTCGGGCCCATTCCGTGAACCTTGATTTTATTTCTGTCGACACCGTGCGACACCAGATAGTCGGCAATGGCGAGGGCACGTCGTTCGCTGAGGCGCTTGTTATAGGCCAGACGTCCATGCTCGTCGGTATATGCCGTGACATCAAGCGAATATCCGCCGCGGCGTGCCTTTTCGGCGATGCGGGTCAGCGAGGGAGTCTCGGGGATGACGGACGAATCATAGGCGAAAAGATATACCACCGGCTCGTTCACGCCGGCTGCGGCGGCATTGTCGGTTGTGCTTGCGGCAGGAGCCGGGGTTGTTCCTTTGGCCACGGTGGTGTAGTCGGCCGTGTACTGCGGGTTGTCGAACGGATTGGGGACGTCCTTGCCCTGAACTGCGTTCTGAGCCGTCGCAAGGGCATGTCCGGTAACATACTGCTGTCTCTCGAAGGGCCTCTGCGGGGCGTGCCCGTCAATCCATATGTAGCATCCGATGCCGAATGCAAGACCGAGAAGCACGGCAGCGCCATACTGGACGAATTTGGGAGTCTCGTCGACGTCGGCTGTCACTGCGGGGACAACAACGTCGTCAGCTTCTTCGTGAGCCGCTATCTGTTTGGGGTCTTCGTGAGCGGCGAGACGTTCGGGCTCCTTGTGAGCGCCGAGCTGATTCTGACCGGAGCCACCGAGGGCTGAGCGGTTGTCTTTATTCTCTGCCATAGTTACTTGAATTTTGGTTAGTTGTAAACGTTGTTTATTATTCAACAATCCGGGCGGCCGGCAAGTTTGCGTAAAAGTGTTAAGAGCCGGTTCCCCAATATTTGTTAATGCTGGGGTCGCATATCTCTGAGTGATTTTTGTCTTGTGATGAAGGAGCGTAGCCGTAGCTACGTGACTGAAGAACAAGGCAAAAAGCACCGGAGAGATGCGATGATAAGGTAATTTAATACATCAGCACACAATTAATTCCGCCCAAATTCAGTTATATGATTTTTAGCATTTATAACTTGTTGGATTAGATTGAGATATACTACAGATTTGACACTTAGACAACGCAACTTTATTTT
>JAIDUY010000039.1 GCA_029059965.1 Muribaculaceae bacterium | reverse complement strand
ATGAATCGATGCTCCTAGGTGTCCCCTCGTTCGGCTTAGATGAGGTGCAGTGTAGGTATGTCGGGTGTCTTGTCAATTCCTTATATACGGGCACAATGGCGTTTTATCGCGATTATTTTTCTTTTTTTCTCAGATTGTCCAGTTCGACGAAGGCCAGCAGCGGCGGCACGTTCTGCTGCTCGACAAGCTCGCGGAAGCTCACCCCGCCGTAGCGCAGGTAGTTGGCCGAACCGTAGTCGTACCATTCGATAAGGGCTGTGCTGATGCGCGGATGCATAGCCGACAGGCGGAATACGGTGCGGACGGCCTCGCCTCGGCTCATGCGGTAGGGTCTGTGGCGAAGCAGACGGTAGAAGGCTCGGAATTTAAGAAGGACAGAGATGCGGGCTTTCATGACCTGAGGGAATTTGAGGGGAGTGAATTATTGCTTTATTATATTCATGCCGCAGCGGCGGCAGTCGAATTCGACGAGATAGGTGCCCGACTCGTTGCGCAGGTACAGCGGCGAGGGCAGCGAGGCTCCGCAGCTTTCGCGCAGGCAGGCTCCGAGTTCGCGCCGTATGCAGTACTTGGTGGCCATCACGCGGCGGCCCGCGGCGCTTTCGGGGCTGCCGCATTCGATAGCTTTGCCGCCTATGGTGGCGCCGTGGCTTTCGTAGAAGCGGCGCGCAAGGCCGTTGGCGACGTTGTCGTGGTAGTTCAGCGGAGAGAGGGCGGCAAAAGCGTCGGCGGCGAGGCTGTCGCTGCCGCGCCCGGGGCGGCTGTAAGCGGCGGCTGCGGCTTCGTCGAGGGCCGTGAGGACGCGGCGGCGGGCTTCGGTCAGCGTAGCGGCGGGGATGAAGCGCCCTCCGCAGCGGTCGTCGGTTTCACCCATACTGTATATGGTGTCGCCGAGGCGTCCGAGAGTGCGGCGGCGTGGTTCTTCCTGCGGAGTGCGGGCCTCCATAAATTCTGTTTCGGTGACAATGCCGGCCTTGAGTCCTCTTTCGTCGGAGGCTTCGAGAATCCAGCTGTCGCCATCGCCGTTTGCTATGGCGAAATCAACGCGCAGGCGACGCACGGGACGGGCGTTGTCGACGCTGTCGTTGAACGCTTTGTCCGAATTTCGCAGGATGACGGTACCGGGTCTGAGCTCGGGCAGGGGCGAAGCGGGGAAGCATTCGCCTCCGGCGCTGCGGTTCAGACGGAAGCCCTTGAAATTGCCCTCGGCGTCGAAGTAGCCCAGACCGTCGCCGTTGGCGAGCGCCTCGCCCTTGATGCGGAACGAGCGCGTGCGCGGAGCATAGGCCGAAGTCACGCGACCCACGGGCTGGCCGGTGTCGTTGGGCGATGCGAGGCAGCCCTGACTGCCGCCGCCGTTGGGACGACGGAAGAATCCTTTTGTGATGTCGGGGTTGAAGCCGGGTTCGGATGTGCCGTGCGAAAGCCTGCGGTACAGTCCGCCGGAGTCGGCCACGGCTTGGTCGAGGCGTGCCGAGTACCACGCCACGGCATTGGCAACGTAGCGGCGGTCCTTGAGGCGTCCCTCGATTTTGAAGGAGCGGGCCCCGGCGTCGGCAAGCTCGCGAAGCGACGGTGTGCTGAGGTCCGACAGCGAGAGGTAGTGGCGCCGCGGCCCCGCGGGCCTGCCATCTTTGTCGACAAGGTCGAAGGGCAGGCGGCACATCTGCGGGCAGACGCCGCGGTTGGCGCTGCGGCCCGTGGCGGCGAAGCCCATCTGGCAGTCACCGCTGTAGCTAACGCAGCGGGCGCCGTGGATGAACACCTCGACCGGCACACCTGCGGCCTTTGAGGCGGCGGCGATTTCGGCGACGGTGAACTCGCGCGGAAGAACGAGCCGGGTGAATCCGGCCTTTGCCAGCAGCGCGGCTTTTTCGGGGGTGCGTATGTCGCACTGGGTCGAGGCATGCAGCGCTATGGGCAGATTCATTTCCACATAGGCCATGTCCTGCACGATGAGGGCGTCGACTCCGGCTTCATAGAGCTCGAGAGCCATGCGCCGGGCATCCTCGACTTCGTTGTCGAACAGGATAGTGTTCATCGTGGCGTAGACGTGCGCCCCGAAGCGGTGGGCATATTCGGCCAGTCGCCCTATGTCGGCCACACTGTTGCCGGCGGCGGCGCGGGCGCCGAATGCGGGAGGACCTATATAGACGGCATCGGCGCCGCAGTCGATGGCTGTGCGGCCTGTTTCGATGTCGCGTGCGGGTGCGAGCAGTTCGAGTGTGGCGGGTGCGGTCATTTTCGTGCTTTGAGAGAGTCGAGAATTGCGAAAGCCTCGTCGCGCGAGGCCGTTATGCCTTCGGGCGTGTGGGCGTCGCTGTTGACGATGATGTTGACGCCGGCTTCGACCAGGCGCGGCAGATAGCGTTCGCCGGGGAAGAAGCGGCCATGGCGTGTGCGGGCCTTGGTGTTCAGCTCAATCGTTATGCCCGAGTCGATTACCAGTCCGATGAACTCGTCGGCAAGGGCGCGGTAGTGGCTGCCGTCCTCTATGCCAGGGGCATAGTAGCCTGCGTTCTGCCCGACCTTGTCGAGATGCCCCAGTATGTCGAAGCCTCCGGCCTTGAGCATCTCGCGCGACTGCGAGTAGAATGTCTCGACGACGTACTCGATGTCGCCGCGGAAGTGCTCGGACATCTTGCGGCTGAAGCTTTCGAAGTTGCCGTCGATGTCGATGTATTCGCCGCTTTGGTCGGGGATGAAGTGCACCGAGCCGATGCGGTAGTCAAGGGGTAGCGAGCGGAAGTATTCGGAGCCCGGCCCCCATTCGGGTCCGAGGTAGTCGATTTCCATGCCGGCAAGGAAGCGGCAGCCCGAGGCTGCATGGCGCCGCGCTATTTCGGCCACGCGGGCGAGGTAGGGCTCGACGTCGTCGGCCTTCATGTTGCACGGGCTGGGGATGCAGATGGGGCTGTGCGGCGAGAATCCGTAGATTCTCATGCCTGCGGCAACGGCGGCGTCGGCCATGCTGTCCATGTCGGCTTTGCCGTCGCAGAACTCGGTGTGCGAGTGGAGTGTGTATTGTCGTTCGTCAGATATCAGTCGGGCAATATCCATAAAGTCAGAATGTTGGGTCGCCTAATGCGCTTGCTGCGCGCTGTCGCAGCACGAAGCGTGCGAACAGTGCCGTGCAAAGCGCGGTCACCACGCCCGCGATGGTCGAAGCGGTGCTGATGCCGAGTCCGAAACCTTCGGGGCGGGGGGCGTAGAACAGATATGTCGCCACCACGGCGGTCATGTACATGGCCGGTACGAGGCAGAGTACGTAGGCGCGGCCATTGCGGGCGAGGTAGACGGCGCAGCCCCACAGCGTGAAGGCCGCCAATGTCTGGTTCACCCATGCGAAGTAGCGCCACAGAATGTTGAAGTCGATGAGCATCAGCACGAAGGCAGCCGCGAAGATTGGCAGCGTCACTGCAAGGCGTTTGCCTATCGTCTTCTGAGGTATGCTGAATATGTCGGCCACGATGAGGCGAGCCGAGCGCAGTGCCGTGTCGCCCGTGGTGATGGGTGCGGCAACGACGCCGAGCACGGCAAGGACGCCGCCGACGGCACCGAGCCAGCCCACGGAGATGTCGTTCACGAGGTCGGCGGGGCCGCTGTGCGAGGCCATGTATTCGCCGAGGCCTTCGTAGCCGCCGGTGAACGCGATGGCCGCGGCCGCCCATATCAGGGCCACTATGCCCTCGGCCACCATGGCGCCGTAGAAGACGGGACGTGCAAGGCGCTCGTTGCGCAGGCAGCGTGCCATCATCGGCGACTGGGTGGCGTGGAAGCCCGATACCGCGCCGCAGGCAATGCTCACGAAGAGCATCGGAAACAGCGAGTGGTCGGCAGCCGAGGGATGACGGTTGTCAAGGCCGTCGGCGAAGCCGTCGGGAATGGTCACCCCGCCGAAGAGGAGCACACCCAACAGGCCGGCGGCCATGAACAGAAGGGCGAAGCCGAAGACGGGGTAGAGGCGTCCGATAAGCTTGTCGACGGGCAGGAGGGTGGCAAGCAGATAGTAGCCGAAAATGATGGCGGTGAAGAGCGTGGCCGTGCCCCAGGCAGGAGTCATCTTGTCGAGCAGGGCGGCGGGCGACACTACGAACACCGCGCCCACAAGCACGAGCAGTACCACCGACAGCAGACGCAGGAACTGACGGGCGGGCATGCCGAGCTCCTTGCCTATGAGTTCGGGAAGCGACAGACCGCCCGAGCGTAAGCTCATCATGCCCGACACGAAGTCGTGCACGGCGCCACCGAAGATGGTTCCGGCCACAATCCATATGAATGCCGCCGGGCCGTACATGGCGCCCATGATGGCCCCGAAGATGGGTCCGAGGCCGGCGATGTTGAGGAACTGGATTAGGAAGACCTTCCATGTCGGCAGCGGCACGAAGTCGACGCCGTCGGCCATGGTCGTGGCCGGCGTCGGGCGCGAGGGCTCGACGCCGAAGATACGCTCGGCAAGAAGCCCGTAGATGAAATATCCGCCGATGAGTACGGCCAGTGAGATAAGGAGAGTTGTCATGTCTGAGTTCCCGTCTTTTCGTTATTCGGATGCGGGAGCCGAGCCGAGGCTGTCGCGCATGTTGGTGTCGGCCTCGATGTTCTTGAGCTTGTAGTAGTCCATCACGCCGATGTTGCCCTGGCGGAATGCCTCGGCCATGGCGATGGGGAGCTCGCGTTCGGCCTCGATGACCTTGGCGCGTGCCTCCTGGGCGAGGGCCTTCATTTCCTGTTCGCGGGCGATGGCCATGGCGCGGCGTTCCTCGGCCTTGGCCTGGGCGATGTTCTTGTCGGCCTGGGCCTGGTCGATCTGCAGGGCGGCGCCGATGTTGCGGCCTATGTCGATGTCGGCGATGTCGATGGACAGAATCTCGAATGCCGTGCCCGAGTCAAGTCCTTTCTTGAGCACGAGTTTGGAGATGGAGTCGGGATTA
>JAIDUY010000389.1 GCA_029059965.1 Muribaculaceae bacterium | reverse complement strand
CGCATCTTCGAACCCGAGGACTTCGTGGTCAACATCGGCCCGCAGCACCCCGCCACTCACGGCGTGCTCCGCTTCCGTACCGCTGTCGACGGTGAGGAAATCAAGAAAATCGATGTCTACATGGGCTACATCCACCGCGGCATCGAGAAACTCTGCGAAAACCTCACATACCCCCAGACGCTCCATTTTATGGACCGTATGGACTACTTCTCGGCTCACAACTACCATCATGCACTCTGCATGATTATCGAGAAGGCAGCCGGCATCGAAATCAGCCGTCGCGCCCAGGTAATCCGAGTGATGATGGACGAGCTCAGCCGTATCGCATCGCACTGTCTCTTCGTCGGTACATTCTGTATGGACCTCGGCGCAACCACGATGCTGTTCTACACCCTGCGTGTGCGCGAACAGATTCTCAACATCATGGAGAAGACCTGCGGCGCCCGCATGACCTTCAACTACGACTGCATCGGCGGCGTCATGGCCGACCTCGACCCCGACTTCCGGAAAGACGTCAAGGAACTCCTCGCAGTGATACCCAAGAACGTCAAGGAGTACAACGACCTCTTCACAGGCAACGTAGTGGCCAAGAACCGCCTCACCGGCGTCGGCCACCTCAGCCGCGAGGACGCCATCGCCTATGCCATCACCGGTCCCTCCGGACGCGCTTCCGGCTGGGCATGCGACATGCGTAAGCTCAAACCCTACAGCATCTACTCCGAGCTCGACTTCGAGGAAGTCATCGAAGAAGCCGGCGACTCCATGGCACGCTTCCGCTGCCGTCTGCGCGAAATCGAGCAGAGCGCACGCATCCTCGAGCAGCTCGTCGACAATATTCCCGAAGGCGAATACCTCGTCAAGGTGCCCAAGGTGCTCAAGCTCCCCGCAGGCTCCTGGTTCCAGCTCACCGAAGGCTGCCGCGGCGCTTTCGGCATCTACCTCGAGAGCGACGGTTCCACAAAACCCTACCGTCTCAAACTGGCCACCCCCTGCCTGCCCCAGGCTGCCGTGGTAGACCACATCACACGCGGTTTCAAGATTGCCGACCTTATCACCATCGGCGGCTCGATGGACTACATCGTGCCCGATATCGACCGCTAATTCTTAATAAGCCAATCAGATATTCCTCAATAGTTTCTTAGCGATGATACCCGGAAATATCCAAGCGCTCTTCCTCGACACAACAGGAGTCCACACACTCCTCACCGAGACCCTCGGCATGGCGCCATGGGCCGCCGTGACGGTAGAGTGCCTGCTCGTAGGCGTCGGCCTCCTTCTGGTCTATGCCGTACTGGCGCTGTTCTACATCTACTACGAGCGCAAGATCTGCGCCGCATTCCAGTGCCGCCTCGGCCCGAACCGTGTTGGTCCCTTCGGCCTTCTGCAGAGCTTCGCCGACATGTTCAAGATGCTCATCAAGGAAATTATCCGCCTTGACCACATCGACCGCTTCCTTTTCGCGCTCGCTCCCTATCTTGTCATCATAGCCTCCATGCTCGCCTTCGCCTGTCTTCCCTGGACCGACGGCGTGCAGGTTATCGACTTCAACATCGGCATCTTCTTCCTGATTGCCGTTTCGAGCATCGGCGTGCTGGGCATCCTGCTGGCAGGATGGTCGTCGAACAACAAGTTCACCCTCATCGGCTCGCTGCGCTCCGGCGCCCAGATGATCAGCTACGAGCTCTCCATCGGCCTGAGCGTCATCACCATGGTCTGCCTCGCAGGCACAATGTCTGTCGAAGGCATCGTGGCCGAGCAGAACGACCTCTGGTTCATCTTCAAGGGTCACATCCCCGCCCTCATCGCCTTCGTGATCTACATGATTGCAGGTACGGCCGAGACCAACCGCGGCCCGTTCGACCTTCCCGAGGCCGAGAGCGAGCTTACCGCAGGCTACCACACCGAATACTCCGGCATGCACTTCGGCTTCTTCTATCTGGCCGAGTACCTCAACCTCTTCATCGTATCCGGTGTGGCCTCTCTGCTGTTCCTCGGCGGCTGGCAGCCCCTCCATTTCCCCGGATGGGAAGCCTTCAACCACATCATGGACTATATCCCCGGAATCGTATGGTTCCTCGGCAAGTGCTTCGTCCTGAGCTTCGTCATCATTTGGTTCAAGTGGACATATCCCCGTCTGCGCATCGACCAGCTGCTGGCCCTCGAATGGAAGTACCTGCTCCCCATCAATCTCTTCAACCTTGTACTCATGGTTCTGGTGATTGTCTACAACCTCCACTTCTAATTCCGTCCAAGAATCTATACTCCATCATCATATGAGCGAAAATACCGGTAAAATCGCGCAGGTAATCGGCCCGGTCGTCGACGTTATCTTCGAAGGCGACAACAACATTATCCCGCCCATCTACACCGCCCTTAAGATTGAGCGTCCCGACGGCTCCGACACTATCCTCGAGGTAGAGCAGCACATCGGTGAAGACACCGTGCGTTGCGTCGCAATGGAAAGCACCGACGGTCTGCGCCGCGGCATGGCCGTGACAAACCTCGAACGTCCCATCGCCGTCCCCACGGGCGCGCAGATTAAAGGCCGTCTGCTCAACGTGCTCGGCGAGGCTATCGACAAACTCCCCGAGCTCGACCGCGAGAACCTCCGTTCGATCCATCAGCCCGCTCCCGAATTCGAAGACCTCACCATCGGCACCGAAATCCTTTCGACCGGTATCAAGGTCATCGACCTCCTCGAGCCCTACAGCAAGGGTGGCAAAATCGGTCTGTTCGGTGGCGCCGGTGTAGGCAAGACCGTGCTCATCATGGAGCTTATCAACAATATCGCCAAGGGCCACAACGGCTTCTCGGTGTTCACAGGTGTGGGCGAGCGTACCCCGGGGGGAACGACCTGCTGCGCGAGATGATCGAGAGCGGCGTAATGCGCTACGGCGAGAAATTCAAGGAAGGTCTCGAGAAAGGCGAATGGAACCTCGAGGATGTCGACATGAAAGAGCTTGCCGACAGCCAGGCCACACTCGTCTTCGGCCAGATGAACGAGCCGCCGGGCGCACGTCTGCGTGTGGCGCTCTCCGGTCTG
>JAIDUY010000388.1 GCA_029059965.1 Muribaculaceae bacterium | reverse complement strand
ATACGATGCGAGAATAATCACCAACACCTTCTCCATTTCTCATGCGCTGTGGTTCCGGCTTGAACCTCATTACCCCCGAAAACAACAGGCGCGCATACGGGATTCCGCGTGCGCGCCTGTTGTATTCGGGGTCTCGGTCAGCCGCTCAGAGGCTGGGGAGGTCGTTGAAGCCGCAATCCACAGTCACGTCGTATTCCTCGTCGGTAGTACCGGGTGCGCAGTGGAAGGAGAACTTCAGGCCATCGCCGGGAGCGAAACTGCCGCGGAGATTAGTGATGGGAAAGGCGGTGAAGGGGATGTCGCCGATGCTTGGAGTGATGGAGGGCACGTTGAACTCGAGGCTCGAGCCGGTGACGGTGACGTCGATATTCTTGAGGTCGATGTTCAGAGCCATGGGCATTCCCTGCTCGAAGCGCGCGTTGTTCATCGAGATGGCAAGCTTGCGGGTATCTGTATTGTAGGACACTACATACTCGACGCCCTCGGACTCGAATTCCTTGCCGGAAGCCGAAACGGACTCGGTCTCTCCGTAGAGCACCTGGGGCGAGAAGGTCGAGAGCACGCGGTAGCGGCTGTCGATGGTGTAGCGCACGCAGGCGCCGGGGCTGTAGATGGGAGTGCCGCTGAAGTCGAAGACGCGGTCGTAGAGCTTGAGCTCGAAGTTGGTGAACAGCGGCGTTGTGGCGAAACCGGTAATCGAGGGGGTCACTGCCGAACCCTTGATTACGCGCCAACCCTGCTTGTCGACATTCCATGTCAGACCGGGAAGGGTCATTGTGGGATAGGAAGTGCCGTCGGGGAGCTTGAGGCCGCTGATCTGCACTGTGGCTTCCATCTTGTCGTAGTTGAGACGCACGCTGTACGACAGGTCGGAATAGACAGCGGTGGCGTTGTTGGACAGGTCGTCGACGATGGCGAAGAATCCCGGCAGCGCCTGTTCGGTCACAGTCTCGTTGTTTTTGTTATCGCCGCATGAGCACAGAGCGACAAGGCTGAGGGCGGCAACAGCGAGAAATCGTACTATAGATTTCATGTTCAGTTCTATTGATTGGTGTTAATAAATGCGACTGTTATAGGTGCAAAGATAGTCATTACAGCCGACTGCCGCAAATACCACCGGGGCAAATAGTATTAAAATAGTATTAAATGAGGGACTATCGACCATCATTTGCCTCTTTCGGCAACGATTCCGTTGGCCATGCGCACAGCCTTGGTGATGTGGTCGCAGATATGGTCGGCACCGATGAGCTTGTCGATGCCCGCATGCTCGAGCGAAGAGCGCACGCCGGGTTTGACGCCGGAAAGCACCACATGGATTCCCTCGCTCTGCGAAGAGCGTATCAGAATCTCGAGGTTGTGGAGTGCCGTGGCGTCGATGAATGCCACCTTGCGCATGCGGATGATTCTCACCAAAGGCTTGTCGGTCATGGTGGAACGCATCATCTCGTCGAACTTGGTGGCGATGCCGAAGAAGAACGGGCCGTCGATTTCGTAGACGCTCACGCCCTTGGCGACATCGAGCACCTCGTGCGTGCTCAGGTCGGTATCCTCGGCCACGTCAAGCTGCTCGGAGTAGACCCTGATTTCGGTGTTCTCCATGACACGGCGCAGGAAGAGAACCACAGCAAGCAGCAGGCCGATTTCGATTGCGATAGTGAGGTCGAAGATTACCGTAAGCAGGAAGGTCACCACGAGAACGGACACATCGGAGCGCGGCGAGTGGAAGATGCCCACAATAGTGCGCCATCCGCTCATGTTGTAAGCCACAACCATCAGCACGGCCGCCAGGCAGGCCAGGGGCACGAAGTTGATGAGAGGCATGGCGAAGAGGAAAATGAGCAGAAGTACGAGGGCGTGCACGATACCGGCCACGGGTGTGCGGCCGCCGTTGGTGATGTTGGTCATGGTGCGGGCAATGGCACCGGTCACGGGAATGCCGCCGAAGAAAGGAACGGTGATGTTGGCGATGCCCTGCCCTATCAGCTCGGTGTTGCTGTTGGTTCGCGCGCCGGTCACACCGTCGGCCACTGTTGCCGACAGCAGACTCTCGATGGCTCCGAGAACGGCGATGGTGAATGCCGAGGGCAGCAGCATGTTGATGGTGCTCATGCTGAGAGTGAAGCCGTGAGGAGCGGGAATGTCGGTAGGCATGGAGCCGAAGCGGTCGCCGATGGTCTCGACGCTGTACCAGTCGAAAGTGCGGTCGAGGAACCACGCCACGGCCGTAACGACCACAATGGCGATGAGGGCTCCGGGCAGTTTCTTGGAGATGCGGGGAGTAAGCACGATGATACCCAGCGACACCAGCGCCGTGACGAGCGTGGGAATGTTCACAGACGACAGATTGCTCAGATACATGCCCCATTTGGGGATGAACGAGCCGGGAATGTCGCGCAGGCCGAGGCCGAGGAAGTCGTTGACCTGTGTCGAGAATATGGTCAGTGCGATACCGGCCGTGAAGCCCACCACAATGGGATAAGGGATGAACTTGATGACCGTGCCCAGCCGGAACAGACCCATAACCACCAGGATTACGCCGGCCATGAAAGTGGCGATGGCGAGTCCGTGGAGACCGAACTGGGCGATGATGCCGTACACAATGACGATGAATGCGCCCGTGGGGCCGCCGATCTGCACCGTGTTGCCGCCGAAGAAGCTGACCATGAAACCGCCGATGATGGCGGTGACAAGACCGATTGTGGGGCTCACGCCGCTGGCGATACCGAATGCGATGGCCAGAGGCAGGGCGACGATGCCGACAACGATGCCTGCGATAAGGTCTGCCTTGAGCCTTGCGGCATTATAGTGGCGTAGACTTGAGAAAAGTTTGGGATGGAAGTCGACAAGCGACCCGATGGAATAGCGCTTATCACGCGCCTGCGATGAATCAGCCGAAGCCATAGGATAGAAACGTATTGGAAAACCTGAAAACCAGGCGGCAGCAAGACCACCGCCGGAAAAACGCCGCAAAATTAGTAAAAAAACCTCAAACAGACAAATTTCCGGCAAAGTCGTCGGCGAAGCAAGCCGCCACACACGGCTGCCTGCGGGCGGTGGCTCAGCGGCGGCGTTCGAGAAGCTCGCGCACCTTGCGCTCGGAGACGCCCAGCTCGACGGCCCGCTTGCCGTCGCGCTTGGCGTCGGCAGGCCTGAAAAGGTCGCGGTTGAGCCATGCGCGGTAGTAGTAGAGCTCGCCGTCCCCGGGGTACTTGGTCATCCCCTCGCCTATCACTTCGGAAGCCTCGCTGAGCTTGCCGTCGGCGAGGTAGCATCCGGCGAGGGCGGCGTAGTACTCGGGCGAGGGCTCGTCGCGCACAAGCTGCCGGAAGTAGGGCACGGCCTGGGCGCTGCGGCCCGTGAGCGAATAGAGCGCCGAGAGTGCCCGTGCGGTGTCGATGTCCAGGGGCAGACTGTCGCGCAGCACCTCGAAATCGGCCTCGGCCGTGACGGCGTCGCCGGAATAGAGGGCCATCATGCCTCGGTAGTAGCGCGCCTCGGTGTTGAGGCTGTCGGCCTCGATGAGGCGTCCGAAGGCCTCGTAGGCACTGCGGTCGCGTCCCATGCGCAGCAGCACACGGGCGCGGTTGGCCATCACCGTCTTCATGGACGGAGCTATGCCGAGAGCGCGGTCGAGGGTCTCGAGGGCGAGGCTGTCGCGTCCCTGATAGGCATAGACCATGCCGAGGTTCGACAGCAGCAGGGCGTTGTCCGGGCAGTCGGGGCAGATGGATATCGCCTCGATAAGGCGTGTGGCGGCATCGTCGTAGCGTTCCTCGGCTATGGCCTCGTCGGCCTGTCCGGCGAGCAGGAAACGCGGGTTTTCCTCGTCGCTGTCAGGGTCGGGGGCGGCAAGTGTCTGCGCCGAGGCACACGCCATGGCCGCGAGGAAGGCAAGAGAGAGGAACAGTCTTTTCATTTCTTCTTTTTATCAGGCTCGGGAGCGTAGGCGTTGGGATAGGCAAGCTTCTGACGCGGGTGCATGAACGCCCATACAATCAGGAATATGCCCAGCACGACGAAGGGTATGCTGAGAATCTGACCCATGTTGATGGCCATGCTGTCCTCGAAAGCCTCCTGGTTGTTCTTGATGAACTCGATGAGGAATCGCGAGCCGAAGGTGCCGATGAGGAATGTGCCGAACAGAAGTCCGGGACGCTCGCCGGCGTTACGCTTCCAGTACATCCACATCATCAGCCCGAAGAGGGCGAGGTAGGTCAGCGCCTCGTATATCTGCGTCGGATGGCAGGCGAGGGGCGCATAGAGCTGCTGCCACTCGGGCGAATTGACGAACTTGAAGCCCCAGGGCAGGTCGGTGGGATGGCCGAAGATTTCGGAATTCATCAGATTGCCGATGCGTATCAGACATCCCACAAGGGCGATGGCCACGGTCAGACGGTCGAATGTCCACAGCGGGTTGCGCTTGGTGACGAAGATGCTGAAAAGGATTACGGCAATGATGATGCCGATGGCTCCGCCGTGGCTGGCGAGGCCGCCCTCCCACGTGGCGAGTATCTTCCACGGATGCTGCGAATAGTAGTCCCAGGCATAGAAGAACACATGCCCCAGACGGGCGCCGACGATGGTGGCCACGCCTACATAGATGAGCAGGATTCCAAGCCAGCGCTCGGGAGCGCCCTCGCGCTTGAACATGCGGGCCACGATGTTGAAGCCTATCCAGAAGCCGATGGCGAACATCAGGCCGTACCACCGTATGGTCACGAAACTGTCTATCAGCACCGGGTCGGCGCTCCATGTTATAAAGTCTGCAAGCATTATTCTTTGGGGATGTCGTTATCGGATTTGTTCTTGCTGAAATACTCGGCCGTGATGCGGCGCACGCGGCCGCTGAGCAGCAGCACGGCGATCATGGTCGGCAGAGCCATGAGGGCATAGAAGAGGTCGCATGCTGCGACGGCGGCGTCGATGGGAACGATGGCGAATATCACCAGCGAGGCCAGGAACACATAGGCGTAGAGACGTCCGCGGCGGGTGCCGAACAGGTAGCTCGCGCAGGTGGTGCCGTAGAACGAGTAGGAGAACATGCTCGACATGGCGAAGCAAACCACGATGAACAGCAGCAGATAATGGCCGTAGGGAATGCCGCGTCCGAAGGCCGTCATGGCTATCGAAAGGCCCTGTATGCCCTCGGCCTGACCGATTTCGGGCACGCACAGCAGTATTGCCACCGCCGTGAGGGTACATACGAGTCCACTGTCGATGCTGGGGCCGAGCATGGCCACGAGCCCCTCGCGCACGGGGCTCTTGTTGTTCGAGGCTCCGTGCATGATGGAGGCCGTGCCTATGCCGGCGTCGTTGACCAGCGCCGCACGGCGGGCACCGATGATGGCTATGCCGGCAAGGGCGCCGAGGCCGGCGTCGAGATTGAACGCCTCCGAGAAGATGCGGGCAAAGACTCCGGGCACCTCGCCGAGGTTCGACAGGATGATATACAGAACCATCAGGAAGTAGAGGCCGACCATGAAGGGCACCATCACCGTGGCTACCCGAGCTATGCGCTTGATGCCGCCGAGAATCACCACGGCCACCACAGCCGCGATGCCGAGGCCGAAGAGGAGGCGCAGGGCATGCTCATTGTCCAGACCGACGGTGCCGCCGAGGGTGCCGAGGAAGTCCGACTGAGCTATCTGTTCGGGTGTCGACAGGGTGCTCATGAATGCCTCGGTGAGCTGATTGGCGTTCATGATGCACAGGGTGCCGAACATGCCGGCGATGGCGAAGAACCTGGCAAGGGGCGACCAGCGCTTTCCGAGTCCCTGCTCGATGATGTGCATGGGGCCGCCCTGGGGCTTGCCGGTGTCGTCGCGTCCCTTGTACATTATGGCCAGCACGCCTTCGTGGTATTTGGTGGCCATGCCCACAAGAGCGCTGACCCACATCCAGAAGATGGCGCCGGGGCCGCCCATGACCAGTGCTATGGCCACACCGGCGATGTTGCCGAGGCCGACAGTGGCCGCCACTACCGACGCCAGAGCCTGGACGGACGAAATCTGTCCGCCGTCGCGGGCACCCTTGCCGGGCTTGCGGCGCAGCTCGGCCACAGCGGCCGGCAGCCGCCGCAGCGACACCATTCCCGAACTCAGGAACAGATAGAGGCCGCCGCCGATGAGCAGAAAGAAGAGCGGATAGCCGCACAGCACTTCGGCGGCCGACTCGAGGACTTGTTCTAACTTTTGGAGCAAGATATCAACAGATTAGAGATTTACAATGAGAAGAGAGCGATTCCCGCTGAAAGTGTCAGCCTTCGGCAGCTTCCATCTCGGCCTCGTCGACCTCGGCGTTCTCCACATTGGGCAGTTCGAGTCCCAGATGCTTCTTGCGGTCGATGACCTTGAGGATAAGTCCGATGACGAGCGCGGCCACGCCGAGGCAGGCAAGCATCACCAGCGGAGCGGTGTAGTTGTAGCTCGTTGCGGCCACTTCCTCGGTCATGGTGCCGTTGGCGAGCGCCTCTGTAATCTGAGGATTGCTTGCGTCGAGAACCTTGCCGATGAGCAGCGGGAAGAGCCAGAGGCCGATATTCTGAATCCAGAAGATGAGAGCGTAGGCCGAGCCGATAATCTTGGAGTCGACGAGCTTGGGAACGCTGGGCCACAGCGAGGCGGGAACGAGCGAGAAGGAGGCGCCGAGCACGAGGATGGTGCCGTAGGCCACGCAGACGCCGCCGACTGGGCTGTCCTTGAACTGGGGCAGGATGAAGACAAAGGTCAGGTGGCAGGCAATCTGAAGCAGCGATCCGAACACGAGCATCGAGGAGGCCGTGCCCTTATGGTCGACAGAGTGGCCGAGGA
>JAIDUY010000387.1 GCA_029059965.1 Muribaculaceae bacterium | reverse complement strand
TGATTCGCCGACTTCGTGAATATTCTGGAAGCCGCTCCACATGAAGTGTGCCTTGTATTTTGCGAGCTGACCTTTGGAGACTACCACTTCCGTATTCGCGTACTCTTCGGGAAAGAAATAGTTAAGCTCAAGGTCGGATGTGTCCAACCAATCCGATTCATAGGAATACAGTATCAGCTTTTTGAGCGAAGGCACTGTGCGGCCTTTGAATGCCTTGGCCTGATTGCCTGTCGTGAAGAGGCTTACTTCTTCGAGGTTGGGACAATCGGCAAAGATACCATCCCAGCACCAGCCTGCCATGGTCAGGTCGACTTTTCGGAGCGACGTGCAACCCCTGAATGCATCGGGATAAAATATGGTATTATCAGGCATACAGGGCCAATGGGGTCTTACATCTCCTCGCTTTACCTCAGTCAGAGAAGTGCAGCCGTAGAAAGCACCTCGGCGGACATCGAACAGATCTCTGGGAAGTGTCACCGATGTCAGATTGACACATTGGTTGAAGGTGCCGTAGCTGATGCGGGAAACATCGAACCATGTCGGACCATATTTGATTTGATGAGGAATGACGATGTCGCCGCTGTATTCGTTCTTAGGCATATCCATGTAGCCGTAGTCGACGTATCCGTCCATATATCCGTGGTCGTTGTCGTCGGGGCGGCTTGTCATGATGAGGTCGCCCGAGCTCATCAGCGCCACTGTGCAAGGGTCGTAGCTCTTTATCGAGAACTTCAGCCCCGTAGCCTCATCTATGAAGTCGACTTTCTGAGTGTATTGTCCTCCGGCACGTGGACTGTCATTGTCCTGTGCGTACAGCCCCAAGCCAAAGCCCAGCACCGCCATCATCAGAATTATTCTTTTCATACTTTCGGTTATTTGATGTTGTTATTGGCAAAAATACAATATTCCCCGGGGTTAAAGAAGTAATAGGAGAAAGAATTTCTTTATGGGTTAGATTTTTGGTTGTTATATTCGCCCCAAAGGTAAACAAAATATTTTAAAGAACTACTATTTATAATTTCAAAAACCGCCCGTGCGCCGGAGTGCACGGGCGGTTTTGTATATGCGGGAGTGGGACTACTTGTAAAGGAAGCGGCGGATATGTCTCTTATACAAATCTCAGAGAACACGAG
>JAIDUY010000386.1 GCA_029059965.1 Muribaculaceae bacterium | reverse complement strand
GTGCTGCCCCTTGCCGTGACGGCGCTTGTGAGCTATCTTACTGTCAAAGCTCTGTCACCAAAGAGTAAATACGACGCGGCGCGGCACGACGACTTTGCGGCACTCTCAGCCACACCCACCACCGGGAAAGCCGCGGAGATGCCGGAGGCAGAGAAGAGCGGATCGGCTTTGAATTAATTCTTGTTAACATATGTGGGTATGTGTGTTGCGCGTGTGCGTGGCCAATTTTGCCATACAATCGCAAACCGACAAAAACACAGAGCCATGAATGCACGCACCATCACCTCCCACCGTCACGAATTTCGCAGCATCCACCGTCGCGACAGTCGCCGCAGCCGCCGCATACGCAGCATTTCGGACAGTCGTCGCAGCGGCGCCGACCTCGGTGCCGGCGTGGGCATAGCCATGCTGCTGTGCGCATGCATCAGCGCCGTCCTCGCATGAGGACTATCGACACGACAACGGCCCCGGCCAGAGCCCAGGGGTAGTATAGACTGCCGAATGGAGCGGCAGGCGATATGCCTGCAAGCGAGGTCGCCAAAAGGGTCTGCGCACCGTAGGGAATAAGGCACTGCACGATGCACGAGCAGGTGTCCAGCAGCGAGGCGCTGCGGCGCGGCTCGATGCCGAAGCGCGCGGCGATGTCGCGCGCCAGAGGGCCTACGGTGATGATGGCCACGGTGTTGTTGGCCGTGCACATATTGACGAGGCTAACCAGAATGCCGATGCACATAGCCCCGCCCCGCCTGCTTGACACGCGCGCTGTGAGCACGCCCAGAAGCCAGCGTATGCCTCCGCAGGCCTCGACAAGTCCCAGCATACCCGCCGACATGAGCGTCACCACGATGAGGGCGCCCATTGAACCTATTCCCTCTCCCATATATCCGCACATCTCCATCAGGCTGTGGCCTCCCGCAAGTCCGGCGATGAGAGCCGAGGCTATGCCGAGGGTGAGCACAAGGTTGACATTGAGGCGTGCCAGTGCCGCGGCGATGACGATGGCGTAGGGCAGTGCCAGCCACGGCGAGGCATCGGGTACCGGAGCGCCGAGGGCGGTGTCGGTGTAGTGTATGACATAGAGCGCCAAGGTCACGACGGCAGCGGGAAGAACTATGGCCGCGTTGGCACGGAACTTGTCGGCCATGTCACAGCCCTGAGTGCGCGTGGCCGCAAGGGTAGTGTCGGATATGAACGAGAGATTGTCGCCGAAGAAAGCGCCGCCGAGCACGACGGCCACCATGAACGGCACATTGTCGCCGGCGGCTCCGGCAAGGCTGACGGCAAGCGGAGTCAGCGCCACCACCGTACCCACCGAAGTGCCTACGGCAAGCGACACAAGGCAGGCGGCCACGAACATGCCCGGTACCACCAGCGAGGCCTGCATGAGCCGCAGCGTCAGCGCCACCGTGGCGTCCACCGCACCAATGGCCTCGGCAATAGCCGCGAAGGCGCCCGCAAGTATGAACACCCAGATCATGTAGATGATGTTGGAATGCCCTGCCGCACGCGAAAAAATCTCGATGCGTTCGGTCAGCGGACCGCGGCAGATGAGCACGCCCCACACCGAGGCCGCAAGCAGCGCCACCGGGAAGGGCATGGCGTAGAAGTCGCCCGTGACAAGCGACACCACAAGATAGAGAAGCAGAAAAACAAGCACGGGCGACAGTCCGGTCAGCCCGCGCAGTGTAGATACAGAGTTGGATGATGACATCAGATACTCAGGCCGGTACGCTCGTGCAGGCCGAAGAGCAGATTCATCAGATGTACGGCATTGCCTGCGTTACCGCGGGTGAGATAGTCGGCCGATGCGTTGACGCACAGGCTGTCGCCGTCGCGGTAGACCTGAATCAGACATTTGTTACTGCCCCGAAGATCCTCGTCGACGCCATCGCGTCCGGGAATCAGATAGGCGAATCCATGGTCCTCGTAGGCCTCGTCGTAGAGGCGGCGGACATCTTCGAGAGGCATCTCCAGCGGCAGGCGCAGAGTCAGGTCGATACGCTCGTAGGGAGCCTCGTCGGTGGCTCGCAGCTCGATGCTGCCGGTGAAGCCTTTCTGTACTTCGGCAAGGGCGCGCATGGCTTCGGCGGCTTCGTCGCGCATAGCGTAGGGCAGTGCTACGGTGCCCTGAATCGTGCCGTCGGGCAGACGCCAGTTCTTGGCCAGCGGGAAGAGGGCCGTCTCGACAAGCAGAGCCAGCGCCGAAGGCGACACTGCCGCACGGGCGCCGCGGACAAGTGCCTTGCGGTTCGACTCGGCAAAGCCGTAGACCATCGCGCCGCCCTCGCGGCGCAGTTCCGGAGCCTCGCCCAGAACGATGAGGCGGAATTCCGGGTCGTCGGCAAGGCGTTCGCGCATGGCCTCCGACAGGTTGTCCTCGTCAATGACGAAGAGCACGTCGAGCTTGTCGAGGCAGGCCTCGCGCTCGAGCCGCAGCTCGGTCTCGCCGGCGTAGACCGGATGGAGCTCGGCCAGGGGGATGCCCGAGCCCTGAGGGCAGGCAACGGTGCGCAGGTCGACGTCGGGGTGGCGCAGCAGCAGCCTGAGCAGCTGTTTGCGAAGGGGAGAGTTGGCCTCGGCCGGGCCGTATATGCCTACTTTTATCATGATTTGTTACTTATTGGTATATTCTACTTAAGGTCGGGGAAAAGGTCGGCCATAATGATGTCGGTGGCACCGATATGGCTTGCGATATAGTTTCCGGCAGAAGCGCCGGCGCATTGGCGGAAGTCCTTGTCGGCAAGCAGACTGCCGGCGATTTTACGGAAGTCGGCCTCGGAGCGCACACAGAAGCCTCCGCCGCATTCGAGCAGGTCGGCGGCCTCCTTGAACTTGCGGTTGTTGGGCCCGTAGATTACGGGAATGCCGAAAGCCGCGGCCTCGTTGATGTTGTGCAGACCGGCGCCGAAGCCACCGCCGACATAGGCAAAATCGGCCTTTCCGTAGAGCGAACTCAGCAGACCGAAGCAGTCGATGATGAGGAACCGGGCCTCGGCCAGACGAGGGTCGGATGCGTCGGCTACTTCCGACAGCGCCAGTGCCCGGGAGCCGAGGCGGCGCTTGATCGCGGCGATGCGCGCGGCGTCGAATTCGTGGGGGGCGATGATGGCCTGGATACCCTCGGCCGAGGTGAGCCAGGGCATGTACAC
>JAIDUY010000385.1 GCA_029059965.1 Muribaculaceae bacterium | reverse complement strand
ACCATACGCTTGGCTTTTTCGAGCACGATGCCGGCAATCTTGACGTGACGGTCGGCGGGCTCGTCGAAGGTCGATGCGATGACTTCGGCGTTGACGCTGCGCTGCATGTCGGTGACTTCCTCAGGACGTTCGTCGATGAGCAGAATCATGATGTATGTCTCGGGGTGGTTCTCGGCGATGGCGTTTGCGATATCTTTGAGCAGGAGTGTCTTACCGGTTTTGGGGGGTGCCACGATGAGGCCGCGCTGTCCTTTGCCGATGGGCGAGAACATATCCACCACGCGGGTCGAGAGGGTGCAGGAGCGTCCCGACGTGAGGTCGAACTTCTCGTCGGGGAAGAGGGGCGTCAGGTGCTCGAAGGCCACGCGATCGCGGATAAATTCGAGCGAACGGCCGTTGACGCGCCTGACGTCGGTCAGGGGGAAGTACTTCTCGCCTTCCTTGGGCGGGCGTATGGTGGCCTCGACAACGTCGCCGGCGCGCAGGCCGTAGGCCTTGATCTGGGGCATGGTCACATAGACGTCGTCAGGGCTGGCGAGGTAGTTGAAGTCGGCGGAGCGGAGGAAGCCGTAGCCCTCGGGCACGATTTCGAGCACGCCCGTAGCTTCGAGCAGGCCGTCGAAGTCGTAGCGCTGACGGTTCTGCTGGAATCCCTGCTGGTTCTGGCGGTCGTTGTTGAAGCGGTTCTTCTTGTTTTTCTTGCCCTGCTGCTGGCCTTGCTGTCCCTGTTGGAACTGCTGACCCTGCTGGTTGGGCTCGGCGAGTACTATCGGAGTCTGGGCTGCCTGTGCGGCGGCCTCTTCTTTCTCGCGCTGCGAGCGGGGCACGAACTTGCGGCCCTGGCTGCGGGGGAAGAATTCGCCGAGGCTTGTGTCGTTGCGGGGGCGGAAGTCGCGCTTCTGAGGGGCGTTGCCGTCCTCGGCGGTCTGCTCGGCAGCAGTGTCGTCGCTCGGCTTCTCGGCGGGCGCTGCCTCTTCCACGGCTTTTTCGGCTGCGGGTTCGGTTTTTTCGGTTTTTTCGACTTTTTCCTCAGCGGGAGCCGGCTCGGCCTTGGCTTCGTCCGTAGTCTCGGCTGCCGCGGGTTCGGCTGCTGCTGCCTTCTTGGGGGGACGGCCGCGACGCTTGCGCTCGGTCACGGCAGGAGCGCCGTCGGCGGGAGTCGCATCGGCCTTTTCGGCCTTCTCGTCATTTGCCGGTGCTTCGGCCGGAATTTCGGCAGTGGCTTCGGGTGCGGCTTCTTTTTTCTTGCGGCCTCGTTTTTTGGGAGTCTTGTCGGCTTCGGCCTTTGGCTCGCGGCGCTGTTTCTCGGCAGTGGAGGCGGCGCCGGCAATAGCCTGCTGGTCAAGAATGCGGTAGACGAGCTCCTCTTTTTTAGTCAAGTCTATTTTTTTCAGTCCAAGTTCCTCGGCGACGCCTTTAAGCTGTTCGTCGGGCATGGAATTCAATTCAATAATAT
>JAIDUY010000384.1 GCA_029059965.1 Muribaculaceae bacterium | reverse complement strand
CGCTTCCTGCGGCGCGCAGGGCGCTGACGGCCAGCACGCCGTCGCAGATTCTGGAAACTGAAATCGAAATCATGGTATGTGTGTATGTTAGGATTAGACATATTCATGAACGTACGATGTAGCTGCGTCGGGCTACGTGCCTGCGGATGAGGCGCTGCGCTATCTGCTCGGAGATATAGAAGCGCGAGGGGCGGCGGAAGTTCAGAACGAAGGCCACGGCCTTGCTGAGCTTGAGGCGGCGCGGGCCCTCCATCTCCTCGCGCACCATGGTGCAGAACTCCATCCACATCTGCTGGCGCAGTGTCGGAGCCGACGGCCAGGGCCTGTGCCTGAAGAAGTTGAAGACGTCCACGGCCCTGTCTGCCTCGACGTAGAAGTAGGGAGGGCGCGATGCGAGCGCCTTGGCAATCAGTTCGCGGCGCGACAGACGCTCGCCGCGTGCCATGTGAGCACCCAGGATGCTCATGGCCGAGCGCACAAAGGCGGCGTCGCGCTCGGCGTGTTGCGTTGATGTTTTCATTGTAGTATGTTTATTAAGCAATGCAAATTTACAACAAACAATTGTAATTGTCAATAGTTGTCAATTGATTTTTTTTGACCGTTTTCGGCTCCGAATCGTTAAAAGTATCGTGCCTTGCTGATTCACAGACTTTCATGCGGCGGTGCAAGTCTAATTTTGCCTTGAAAATTTTTCAAGATAAAATGATATGATACCACAAATTCTTACAACTTCCGCAGGCAAGACGGCGCTGAGCGCCCTTGCCGGACTGGCCACGGGTCTGTTCGAGCCCGTGCTGGCACCCGCCGTGCTTTGCACGGTGATGGTAAGCCTCGATTTCGTGACGGCGCTGTCGCTGGGGCGCCGCCTGCGCCGCGCCGGCCGCAAGGTCGACAGCCGCCTGAGTTCGCGCCGTTTCGGTCGCTTCGTGTCCACTTTGGTGCGGGTCTACGGCGCACTGGCCGTGGCTGCCATGGCTCAGCGCTGGGTCATCGCCGGCGCCGGAGGCTTCGACGCCGTGCGCGTCACCGCCGGCGCCATCTGCTTCTGGCAGCTGCTGTCGATACTCGAGAACGAGTCGACCTGCTCCGACGCCCGCTGGGCTCGCATCGCCCGCCGCTACCTCGTCGACAAAGCCCGCCGCCATCTTTAAAAAAAACTCCGATTATTTGCATAAGTGGCAATCTTTCATTAAATTTGCGGCGAAGCGACTGCTTTCGCCATACACTTGCACAATGATTAGGGCAGAGGCCCGGTCGCAGGGGTGTCGAGGGCGGGCGATTTATTCAAACAACTACGACCAAGCGTTTACAAAGCGCTTGTTTCCCGACATTTCGAAACTTCGCAACTTTCAAGTCACCGAGAAACAAGGCAGCGGTAGATGGCTGTGTAGGTATGCCGATAAGACGCATCACGTCGAAACACCGTCCCCGGAATAGGGGAGGGCGTTCCGGCGCATTGCGTATCTGCATATATCTGCGTGGGCCTCTGCAACTGTCTGTTCCTGTGACGAAGGCAATGCGAAGGCCTCGAAATGTGGGAACGGGCACGATGTACAGTCTCCCACGCAATTTTTTTATCCGGACGTAACAAAACAGATCTTAGCCTCCCGGGGAGACGGAGCCGCACCTGTGTGCAGCAATATTTTTCTAATCCTCAAAATAATAAACCAAGGATGCAAAGATTCAGTTTTGCTTTGTGTATCGGACTGTCGGCCATGATGCTGACAGCTCCGGGCGCGATGGCTTCGGACGGCAGCCACGACGACGTGGTGCGCCTGGACCGCAACTCGCGCTATGATTACCGTCCCGGACAGGTAATCGTCAAGTTCAAGGACAGCAGCCGCGTGAACCTGCCCGCCCGCGGCGGCAGCAGCCCCTACCGCAGCGCCGGTGTCAGCGCCGTCGACCGTGCCTTCGCCGCCATCGGCGTCAGCGAGGTCGAGAGCCTCATGCCCCTGACGGGCGACGAGACCCTGCGCCGCAGTGTTCCGGGCATCAACGGCCGCCCCGTCGAGGCGCATTCCATGGCACGCGCCTATGTGCTGACCATCGGCAGCGACGTCATCGAGGCCGTCAACACCCTGTCGGAACTCGCCGACGTGGAGTACGTCGAGCCCAACTATACAGTCCATGCCCTTGAGGCCGAGATGCCCGACGACCCCTTCTACAACCAGCAGTGGGGCCTGCACGACATCAATATGTACCGCCTCTGGGGCGAGCCCGTCAACAGCAAGGAAGGCCCCGTGGTGGCCATCATCGACACCGGCGTCGACATCATGCACCCCGACCTTGCCGGAAACATATGGACCAATCCCCGCGAGAAGGACGGAGCTTCGGGCTACGATGACGACGGAAACGGATTCAAGGACGACGTAAACGGCTGGGACTTCGTCAACAACAGCCACGTGATAGCCGACTATAACGGCCACGGCACACACTGCGCCGGCATCGCCGCCGCCATAGGCTACAACGGCATCGGCGTGGTCGGCGCCAACCCCTTCGCCCGCATCATGCCCCTGACCGCCCTGCAGAGCAACGGCACCGGCGACATGGCCACCATCATCAAGGCCGTCGACTATGCCGCCGCCAACGGCGCAGCCATCATCAGCATGAGCCTCGGCAGCTACGCCGAGTCGCGCGCCCTCGAGGAGGCACTGGGACGAGCATATCAGAAGTGCATCATCGTGGCCGCCGCCGGCAACGACGGCTACTGCCTCAACCACGCCCATCCCGAAAAAGGCCAGCAGGCGCCCATGCCCATGTTCCCCGCCGCCTACAACTTCGTGCTCGGTGTTCAGGCGGCCAACGACCACAAGGCCCTGGCCGGATTCTCCAACTACGACGACGACGGCGCCACCTTCTCGCCCTACCCCGAGGACAAGCTCTACAACTACGAAATCACCGCTCCCGGCGTGAGCATAGTCAGCACATATCCCAACGGCAACTACCGCGCCCTCAACGGCACCTCGATGGCCACGCCTCTGGTGGCCGGCGCACTCAGCCGCCTGCTCATGAGCAAGACCGTCGACAACAAGGAGGAGCTTTTCGGCGACCTTATCAGCGCCTGCGGCAGCGGACTGCTCGACATCTACGCCGCCTATGCGCGCACCGACGCCGACCGTACCCCCGAGCTGCAGCTTGTCAGCGTGCGCGTCGACGACAGCACGGGCGACGGCGACGGACGCATCGATGCCGGCGAGACCGTAAGCTTCTATCCCACACTGCGCAACAGCTTCGGCAATGCCCGCAACATCCGCTATCGTGTCGAGATGGCCGAGGAAGCCAACACCGTCTGCGAACTGCTCGACAAGGAAACCGAGTTCGGCTTCAATCTGTCGGCCTACGGCAAGGCTCAGGCTGCCAACCCTGTGCGCGTGCGCATGAATCCCGACGTGGCCGACGGTCGCATCTGCCGTTTCCGCGTCGTGGCCACCTGCGACGGCATGCCAGGCGAAATGAGTCAGGAATTCCAGCTCACAGCCGAGAACGGCGTGGAAATCGGAGGCGTAATCGGCGAGGACATGACTCTGCATGCCGGTGTCCACTACATCGTAACCGCCAATCTCGCCATTCCTGAAGACGTAACTCTGACCATCGAACCCGGCGCGGTAATAAAATTCAGAAAAAAAGCCGGCTTGAGCGTCGCAGCTGGAAGCTCTGAATCCATATATATAAATGGTGAATGGGTCTATACGTATCCCCATGCCGGCAAGGTGATAGCTCATGGCGAACCCGGAAATATGATTGAATTTACAATTGCGGACCATGAATTTGGTCACTTTGCACAACTTGAATTCGGGCCTAATTGTGAATTTGATTTTTGTAAGTTCCTTGATTTAGAATCCATCGTTTCCAAATCGACTGGGTGTGTTCGAAACTGCGTCTTCTCAAATCTTAACAGAGTTTACGTAAGCATTGTCTCAAATTCCTTTGGTAATAATTTTACCGGAATAGGTGATTATGGTAATAACGGTGCTGAACCTTTCGGATATCAGCCTAATGTAGTCGGCAATGAAGCTTTCTACAACATGCAGGTGGATGCAGACATTATTAAAAGTTGTGAAGGAAACTTTTTCGGTAATTTGATAAAAAACAGCGATGTTGATACTGACGGCATGTCAGAGTTTGCATCTTTAGTCCTTTATGAACTGAGCCCTGTAATGGTAAGGATGGATTCTCCGAGCTATTTCGGCTCAGCAGATATTAATCGGGTTAAAACACAAATAGTAGACGCAAACAGAAGCTTTCATTTTGGCAGCCTTGACCTTTCCAATATGCTGACGCGGCCTGTTGCCGAGGCGCACGGCATTGTGTGGAAGGTTGTTGTGAACGGCTACGACGCTCAGGACGAGTTCGACATGCTGCCGCCGCTCGGCGTCGGCCGCCACAAGTTCGAAGTCTACTTCAACCGCCCGATGGACAAGACCTCGACGCCCTCGATCAGCATGGGCGTGCGCGCACCCTACACCCAGACCGCCATCGGCGAGGACGGCTCGTGGAACGAAGCCGGCGACGTCTACACCGCATACCTGACCATCGGCGGCCGCCAGAACATCGACGGCATCAACCGCATCTACGTCTACGGCGCACGCGACAACGAGCAGTTCGAGCTCATCCCCGAGTACTTCCGCTTCAACGTCAATGTGCAGGCCGCCGGCTCGCTGAGCTCGGGCTTCGTCGGCGAATCGGGCGTAGGCTGCGTCAAGCTCAAATGGGAGGAGATGGACACCGACATCGACGACATCATGGGCTATAACCTCTACCGCAGCACCGTCGGCGGCGACACCGTGCGCGTCAACGAACGCCTTCTGGAGCCCGACGTGACCGAATATGCCGACTACGACGTCGCCACCGGCACCACCTACCTCTACCACTACAAGGTGATGACCACCTCGCTGACCGAGAACTCGCCCTCGAAGACCGTGGCCGTGACGCCTCTGACAGCCGAGATGGGCGATGCCAACGGCAGCGGCGACGTCGACGTGTTCGACGTCCTCACAACAGTGAACTATATCGGCGGCCAGCAGCCCCGACCCTTCCTCTTCGAAGCCGCCGACATGAACGCCGACGAGGACATCAACATCCTCGACGTGGTCGGCATAGCCCACCGCGTGCTCGACGGCCCCGCCGCCGCTGCATCGGCAGGCAATACTCCGCAGACCGCCTACTGGTGGGTGGAGGACGGCAAACTCTACGTCCGCAGCAGCGACGCTATCGGCGGCATGCAGATTCAGCTGAGTGCCGACCGCAACGGTGCCGTAATCGCTCCGGGCAGCTCGCTGGCAGCCCTCGAGACCATGGGGCAGTGGCGCGGCGACGACGAGTACATCTTCCTGGCCTTCAGCATGGGCGGCGCCGCCCTCGCTCCCGGCGAATATGCCGTGCTTGACATCGACGGCAGCTTCAGCGTAGAGCGTATCGTGCTGAGCGACACCTCGGTTAATCCGCAGGAGATTCCCGTCGAAGAAGCTCCCGGCCACTCCGGCATCGACAACGTCAGCGTCGACACCGCCGAAGGCGCAAGCGGAATCTACAACACCCTCGGCATCAAGGTGGCCGACGACGCATCGGCGCTCGACCGTCTGCCCGCGGGCGTATATATCGTCGACGGCATAAAGACAGTCAAACGATGAGAACACGTATCTTCGCCCTGTGGCTGCTGCTCGCGGCAGCCACAGCGGCGGCATTCGCAGGCAACCGCATAAGCATCGCCGGAGCCGAAGGCGCCCCCGGCGATGTGGTGACGGTGATGGTGAGCATGGAGTCGGACACGCCGGCCGAGGGCATGCAGCTGAGCCTGACCCTGCCCGAAGGCACTGTCTTCACCGGCGACGCCACGGCTCTGGGACGCGCACACGAGATGCGCGTGCAGGGCGGCGTGCGCGGCGGACGCCTCAATCTTACACTGTTCTCGCTCAACCGCGCAGCCATCGCCGCCGGCAGCGGCAAGGTGATGAGCTTCGGGTTGCGCCTCGGAGCCACGCCCATGCTTGCCGACCTCGCCCCGGAGGCTGTTCTCGTCGGTGCCGACGGCAGCCGCCTCGAGGTGAGCTGCGACGAGGCCGTGCTCCGTGTGAACGGCGCGGCGCTGAGCCTGCCGCAGCGCGAGTACGGGCTGGGGCGCGTAGCCCTCGGCGAGCCGCGCACATTTACGGTGACAGTGGCCAACACGGGCACCGACGTGCTGAACATCAGCGGCCTCAGCGGCGCTCCCGAGGGCTGGTCGCTTGCCGCACCCCTGAGCGTGGCTCCCGGCGACCGCGGCGCGGCCACGGTGCGTGTGGTGCCATCGGTGCGCGGTCGCGACGTGACCCTGATTCGCTTCGACAGCAACGCCTCAGGCGAGAGCGAGCGCGTGATTGTGACTTCCGAGGGCTTCGGCCGCAACGAAATGTTCCTGACCACAACCGCAGCCAAGGGTGGCGAGGAAGCCCTTGTGGGCATGACGCTGAAGAACTACGACGGCGTGTGCGGATTCACCGCCAAGGTGGAGCTGCCGCGCGGCTTCGGCTATGTTCCCGGCAGCTTCGCCATCGACGGCGCCCGCGCCGTCGGTCATGGCACCACGGCGACGGTCGAGGAAGGCCGGGACGGAAAGACAACGGTGACACTGACGGCCTACTCGCTCACCAACAAGCCCTTCGCAGGACGAGAGGGCACCGTGGCCACCTTCCGCGTTCTCGTGGCCAGCCGCAACGGCGCCACACTCGGCCTCAAGTCGGCCGTCCTGCCGGCGCTGATCGACAGCAAGGTGACTGATGTGGCTTCGGCTTTCGGCGGAGCATATATGAGCGTGAGCAGCCCGACGCTGAACGTGGCGCGCACGCAAAACCTCGGCCGCACGCCTGTCACTCAGGCCGAAGCCGGTTCTTTCAGCTTCTCGAACTACGGCAGCGAGTCCTTGACAGTGAGCAGCCTCGACATCGACGACGAGGCCCTGCACCTGTCGACGCCCCTCCCCATAACCATTTCTCCGTGGAGCTCGGCCACTCTGAGCTTCACACGCAGCGACGACGCACGCGGCGAGCTCCGCCATCTTGTGCGCCTGCACAGCAACGACCCCGACACGCCCGTGCTGGACCGCGACCAGCCCATCGACCGCTACTCGCCCAACGAGCTGACCCTCGAAGCTGACGAGGCCGACGAGGGCGACCCGCTGGTGCTGAGGCTGCTGATGGACAACAACGACGACATCGAGGGCCTGCAGTTCGACCTGAACTTCGACGCCTCGCTGGCCGGCACGCTCGTGGCCGAACCCACGGAACGCGCCGAGGGCTTCCGCACAAGCGTGAGCCGGATGGCCGACGGACGAATGCGCGTGGTGGCCTACAGCATGGGCGGTGCCATAGCCCGCGGCAGCGGCCCCGTGATGACTCTGACGCTCACTCCCGCCACGGCCTGCGCCGAGGGCAGCTACACGCTGACGGCGTCGGACATCGTGCTCGGCAACGGCAGCATGGAGAACCTCCATTCGGCCACCGTCGTGCCTCAGACCTCGCTGACCGTCAACTTCTTCCTCCTCGGCGACCTCAACAGCGACCGTCGTGTATCGTCGACAGATGTCAACATCATACTCTCGCATCTTCTCCGTCCGGACGAAGTCGCTGTCAAAGTGCGTGCCGCCGACATTAACAAAGACGGCAATATTTCGTCGACCGACGCCAATCTTTTAATCAGAACTCTTACGAAGGGTAATTAACAATGAATTGTAAATATATCATAGCCGGGATGCTCGCCCTGTGCCCACTGTTTGCCGTGGCCGCGGATGGCGACACCGACAAGCCGGACTACCTCTATGTCCCCGAGGTGCTGCTCGACAGCGAGGGCAAAGGAACTGTGAAAGTGTATCTCAATACCTATGTCGAGGAATACAATACTTTCAGGCTGGACATCTATCTGCCCGAGGGATTCGCCATTTCCAAAGACCGTCGCGGCAACTACGCATTCAAGTTCAATACTGAAGATGATGTGGTCTATGACCACACAATGGCTTCTGCTGACAATGTAGATGCAGAAAACAGGCCTTATGTCCGTATTCTCGGAACGTCGATGACCAGTACTTTCATTATGCCCGGTGACAATCTTCTGTTTTCATTCAATATCACTGCTCCGGAAGGATATTCAGAGACCGAGGACGGTGAAATGAAGAATCTCGAGTTCGCCGAAGGTGTGGAAGTGGAAACGGCCCACGACCATTTCCTGCCCGATGTCTCCTTTGCCATCATTCCCGACCCGTCTACGGGTGTGGAGAATGTCGGGGTAGAGGAGGGCGCTGTCACGGTGTTCAGCCTCCAGGGTGTCGAACTGCTGCGCGATGCTCCCGCGTCGAGTCTGCGCTCGCTGCCTGCGGGACTCTACATAATCAACGGTGCGAAGAAACTGATTCGTTGACGCACAAACCAATCGAACAGGGCGACCGTCCGCAAGGATGGCCGCCCTGTCTGTGCCTTGTGGCAAGGGTGTGTCAGGATTTCTTTTTACGGCGGGAGAGTGCCGCGTAGTCGCGGTCGGCGTCGGCGATTTCGCTGAATACGCGCTTGCCGAAGAATTCGCATCCTTTGAGGGCGGCCACGACGCGGCGGGCGTCGGCTTTGCGGACGTCGAAGAGGGAGTAGGAGGGCATCAGGTCGATGCGGCCTACGTCGACGCGGTGGCCTTCGACGCTGTGGTTGAGCATGTCGATGAGGTTGCCGGCATAGAAGCCGTCGCCCTTGCCGAGGTTGACGTAGATGCGCTCCATGCCGCGCTCGGCGGTGCGGCGGTCTTTGTCGCGCTCGCTGCGCTTGCCG
>JAIDUY010000383.1 GCA_029059965.1 Muribaculaceae bacterium | reverse complement strand
ACTCCCCCCCCCAGAAACCTGCCCCCCCGCGCGCCCCACTCCCGCCCCCGCCCTAAACATTGTGGGTAAAATCGACCTCGACGCTCTCAACCAGAGCCTCCGTCCCAAGAAAAAAGGCAAGGACGACCGCCGCGGCGCGCAGGGTGCGCGTCCCGGCCAGGGCGCTGCCGCCGGCGACGAGCGCAAGAAGCGCCGCCGCATAACCGGCAAGGAGAAAGTCGACATCGAGAAGGTGGGACGTACCGCCGGCTCGCCCGACGCTCAGCGCGGTCAGGGCGGCCAGGGACAGAACAACCGCAACGGCCAGAACCAGCAGGGAGGCCAGGGAGGACGCGGACAGCAGAAGAACGCCGCCCGCGGAGCCCAGCAGCCCCGCAACGACCGCCGTCGGCCCGCACCCCAGCCCGAAGTGAGCGAAGAGGATGTGCAGAAGCAGGTTAAGGAAACCCTCGCACGCCTCACCGCCAAGGACAAGGGCCTCAAGAAGGGCGCCAAGTGGCGCAAGGAGAAGCGCGAAGCCGTGGCCTCGCGCGAGCGTGAGCATCTCCGCGCCGAGGAGGCCGAGAGCAAGATTCTCAAAATCACCGAATTTGTGTCGGCCAACGAGCTCGCCATCATGATGGACGTGCCCGTAAACAACGTCATCGCCACATGTATGAACCTCGGCGTCATGGTGTCCATCAACCAGCGCCTCGATGCCGAGACTATCAATATCGTAGCCGAGGAATTCGGCTTCTCCACCGAATATGTGTCGGCCGAGGTTGCCGACGCCATCCAGCAGGAGGAGGACTCCGAAGAAGACCTCATGCCCCGTCCGCCGGTAGTCACCGTCATGGGTCACGTCGACCACGGCAAGACATCGCTGCTCGACTATATCCGCAGCGCCAACGTCATCGCCGGCGAGGCAGGCGGCATCACCCAGCACATCGGCTCCTACAGCGTCACCCTGCCCGACGGCCGCAACATCACCTTCCTCGATACCCCCGGTCATGAGGCATTTACGGCCATGCGTGCCCGCGGCGCCAAGGTGACTGACATCTGTATCATCATCGTCGCCGCCGACGATGCCGTCATGCCGCAGACCGTCGAGGCCATCAACCATGCCGCTGCAGCAGGTGTGCCTATCGTGTTCGCCATCAACAAAATCGACAAACCCCACGCCAACCCCGACAAAATCAAGGAGGAGCTGGCTGCGATGAACTATCTCGTCGAGGACTGGGGCGGCAAGTACCAGAGCCAGGACATCTCCGCCAAGAAGGGCATAGGCGTCGAGGAACTCATGGAGAAGGTGCTTCTCGAAGCCGAGATGCTCGAGCTCAAGGCCAACCCCAACCGCCGCGCCGTCGGCACCATCATCGAGTCGACCCTCGACAAGGGTCGAGGCTATGTGGCCAACGTGTTGGTGCAGAACGGTACGCTCCGTGTGGGCGACGTCGTGCTGGCAGGCAACCACTTCGGCAAGGTCAAGGC
>JAIDUY010000382.1 GCA_029059965.1 Muribaculaceae bacterium | reverse complement strand
TCCTTTAACTCGTCCTGTGCGGGGTTGAGGACAGCCTGCGAGAAAACGGCTTATTCCTTCCACATCGTGGGGTCGGGAGTGCCGAAGCGGTCGCGCAGGGCGCAGAAGGCGGCGTAGGGCAGCAGCCAGTCGCGGTTGGTCTCTACATATGTCTTATATTCGTCGGAGGCGAGGACTTCGGCGCCCTTGAGTGCGAATATCTCGCGTATATATTCCCATTTGGCGTTGTTGGCGCGTTCGTAATCCACTTCGGGGAGTGCGTTGAGCTCCTTGCGCAGAGCCTCGTAGTAGTCGCGGCGCTCCTGCGATGCGGGCACGCCGAGCTCTTCGAGGCGCAGGTACATGGGATGGAGGGCGAAGGTGGAGTTGGCGTTGTAGGGATACGAATCGGTCCATGTGTGGGTCATGGTCGTGTCGTTGATGGGCAGGAGCTGCACGAAAGTCTGACCGGTAGCCACGGCCCAGTCGATGAACTTGAACAGGTCGTAGAAATCGCCTACGCCGAAGTCGTCCTCGGTGCGGAGCGAGAACACGGGGATGGCCGTGCCCGCACCCTTCCAGAGGGGCATATTGTTTATGAAGCGCATTCCGGAAATAACCGTGGCTGCATTCACGTCGGGTTCGATTCCGAGTGTGCGGTTGTCGCCGCCTTCCCACGAAACGACATCGCCGCTGCGGGCATCGAGGACGACAAACTTGAACTGGGTGGAGGCAGACAGGCCTGCGGCAGGCACATTGACCTTCCATTCGGGGAAGGAGCTGTTGTCCATGCGGCGGGCGCGGCGGGGATCCCAGGAACCCATCGATTCGCTTTCGCCCACGACAGCCAGCACATTGCCCGGACCGAGTGTGGGAGCCGATATGCAGAGTGTCACCTCGGCGGTGCATGGCAGCAGAGGCATCGAGCGCTTGTCGTGACGGCATATACAGTTGGTGAATGCCGACGAGTAGAAAGGCTTGTCCAGCGGCTGGTCCTGCCAGCGGTCGTATATGTCGTAGACGTGCACGCCGGGAGCGGGTGTGAATGTCCTGTCGTGGCCCCATTCGTTCTTGACGTCTCCGGCTCCGTTACGCACAAAGTAGCGATAGGAGAACGGCGCCAGACCGTCGGGGAGCTCGATGTCGAGCGTCCACACGCCCGGATTGGCCGGAGTGAGCTTGACAGCCGACGCATAGTCGCCTCCGCCGAGCATGGGAGAATCGGCGAGCAGGTAGAGCTCTTCGCCCCAGTTGGTGCGGTAGTCGATGGAAAACTTAAGCTTCATATATATTTAAGTGTATGATATATTCCGATTTAAGATAAAAGAAAGAGGGAGGAGAAACGTGTATGCCTAAAAGTCGAACAAAGGTAGCCAAAAAATGTTGAGCTTCCATCCATTTAAGATAATTTAGTATTTACAGCCGAACCGGCGTAACTACTCAGGTCATGTAAAGACACCATGAGCCGTCTACGGTTGATAGCAAACCATAGAGCCACGGAGTTAAGT